>CAXBPJ010000062.1:0-7420 GCA_963977325.1 uncultured Brevundimonas sp.
AGGCGGCGGAGCCGCCGGCGGATGTGGGCGAGACGCGATTGGCCAGGGCCGTGACCCCGCCCCCGCCATCGGCCCTGCGCGGCTCGCTCGACCTTGGGCCCGGCCCCTCCAGCGAAGGGGTCGCGTCGGAATTGACGCCCGTCGACGCCGTGCCGATCACCGGCGCGACCAGTGAAGGCCTCGACAGCGCAACGCACTAGGGGCTAGCAGCGGCGATGGCCTCTCCCGTCGACAGCCCTCGCACCGTCCTGCTTCCCGAGACCGAGGTGGCCGCTCGCGTCGCCGACATGGCCGCCGCCATCGCCCCCGCCATCGACGACGAGACGGTGGCGGTCTGTCTGCTGACCGGCGGTCTGTGGTTCGCCGCCGATCTGACGCGAGCCTTGGCGCGGATCGGGCGGCACGTGCGCTTCGACGCCCTGTGGCTGGCGTCCTATGGCGACGGCGAAACGTCGAAGGGGCGCGTCGAGGTGCGGGCGCCGTTCCAGCGCCCCATGAAGGGCCGCACCGTGCTGATCCTCGACGACGTGTTCGACACGGGGCTGAGCCTATCCGAAGCGGCGCGGCTCGCGAGGGAGGCTGGGGCGGGCCGCGTGCTGACCGCCGTTTTCGCCCGCAAGCCCTGGCCCGAGCCCCGCGCGATCCAGCCGGACTTCGTCGGATGGGAGGCTCCGGCGCGATATCTGGTCGGCTACGGCCTGGATTCGGCGGGCGCCCTGCGCGGTCTGCCGGACGTCTGCGCCCTGGACTGAGGCTCAGGCCGCCAGACCGGTCGGACTGACCGCCGCCGAAAGCGCCTCAAGCACCTCACCCTCGCGCCAGGGCTTGAACACGATGCGGCGCGCCAGTTCGGCATGCCGGGCGCCAAGGGTGACGTCGCCGGACAGGAAGACGATCGGCGGACCGCCGCGCGCCGTCACCCGCGCAGCCAGATCGACCCCGGTTTCGATCCCGGCGAGATTTATATCGAGCAGCAGGGCGTCAACGGCTGCGTCCATGGACAGCGCCAACCAGGCGGCTTCGGCTGTGGTGAAAGGCCCTACCACCGCATGGCCGGCGTCAGTCAGCAGGCCGGCGAGGTCGGCCCCCATGACAGGATCGTCGGGACAGGTCGTGACCGGCCGGTCCGCGAAGTCCGATTGGCGTTCGATCAGCGAACGCAGACGACGCCAGACCTCGACGGGGGGCTGATCCGTCTCCAGATCGAAGACCCGGGCCAGGCTCAGCAGGTCCTCCTCGTCGCGAGTGGAGAGGGAGCCCGATGCGAAGAGGGGGTCGAAACGATCGAACAGGGACCGGGCTTCGGGGGTCAGGGCGCTCGGAACGGACACGGCACACAACACATGAGCTCGCCGCTCGGGTGGCGGCCGAGGCGACAACGATCCATGTCACGCCCGGGTCCATCACACCGGCGCTATTTTCAAGTGCTCTAGCGCCCGGCCCGCGTGGTTAGGGCCGAAGCCGGGGCCAACTGAACCCCCCGCGCCGACAGACCGGCGCTCCAGCGGGCGGCGGCCTCGACCGTCACCGGATAGCTGAAGCCGGTTCCCAGGGCCTGACCCGACGATTTGGCGGCGGCTTCGAGGGCGTTCAGTTGCGCGACGATGGCGGCCGGCGTCTGGGTCTCGTCCACGATCAGGTGCGCGCTGGCGCGAGACCAGGCCCCGCCGCGTCGCCGGGCCGAGCCATCATCGATGAAGGCGAGCCCGCGCTGGCGAAGCTGACCAGCGAAGGCGCTCATAGCAGGATCGGAAGCGACGAACCGATCGCCCAGATAGTTGGTCACGCCGAAATAGCCGGTGGCGCGGCCCAGCAGCCACTGCATCTTCTGCTGCATGTCCTGGGCGCTTTCGCGGGCCAGCAGGGTCTGGGGGCCGGGGTCGTTGTCGGGATAGCCCGCCGGCTCCATCGGCATTTCCAGCAACACTTCGTGTCCGTGGGCGCGGGCCAGGTCGATCCAGCCCTGCAAGCCTTCTGCATAGGGCACGAAGCTGAGGGTCACTTCGGCGGGCAGGCGCTCGATGGCGGCGCGGGTGGTGACCGCGTTCAGGCCGAGACCGCCGACCACCAGCGCCACGCGGGGCTGGCCGTTCGGACGATAGGGTCGGGCGTAGGCCTGGGCCGGAGTGCGGCCGTCGGGCGCGATGACCGGCAGGACGCCGTCGGGTCCGGGCTGCGCCAGGCCCGCGATCGGGGCCGCAGGCAACGGCGCGGAGGGACTGAGACGCGGTGCGCTGACGGCGATGCCGCCGGCCGCGCCCTGATCGCCGCCCAAGGCCACGGCGCCGGCCGCAACGGGAAGGCCGGTGGCGGGATCAATCCCGCCGGCGGACAGATCCTGATACAGACCCAGGCTGTCGACGGTGAAGGCCTCCATGCCCGTCGGGACGGCGGCAGGCGCGGCGGCGGCGGGCCGTTTCAGCGCCACGGTGCGCTCCGGCGCTCCGGCGCGGGGGTCGCCTAGAACGGTGATGAACAGGGCCACGGCGCCCAGCATCGCCAGGCCGGCGGCGGCCACGGCGACGGGCGGCTTCTTCAACTGCTGCCCAAGTCGTGCGAACGACGGGCGGGCGCGCGGCGAGGGCGGAGCGCCGGCGGTGGCGGCGAGGGCGGATTGTCTCTTGGCGAACATGCGGCTGAACGGCTCTCGGGATGGTCAGGCCATCGCGGCCAACCCTGCCGTGTCCGAGTTAAGAAAGCCTAACGCCGGTTCACCATGTTGGGGCTGTCGCGGCGCGGCTCGTGGCGAAGTCGGGCCGCGGGTGGGGCGATAGGGCGCCGCGGTTGCGCGTCAGGCCGAGCGGGTTAGGCTGGGACGCATGACACGCGTTCGACTCACTCTGATCACGATGGCCAGCCTCGGCGGGTTGGCCGCGCCCGCGATCGCCCAGGACGGCCCCACGCCCTATGCGCAAGCCTCCAGCGGCGGCGGCCTCTATGCGCCGCCGCCGGTCAGGCCGTTCGAGGTGCCGTCGGATTTCGGCCTGGAGTCCGATCAGGGCGACGCCGAATGGACCGGGCCGCGCCCGCCGCTGATCATGCCCGTGGCCGTCGGGGACTACAGCAGCCAGTATGAACACCCGCCGGCCAGCGCCGACGTCGCCTATGATCAGGCCGTGGCCGAATATGAACTGCGCGCCGACCGCATGATGGGGCCGCTGAACGGCCGCTGGCTGGCTTCAGACGCCTCGGGGCGGACCGTGATGGAGCTGGACCTGCGCGATTCCGGTGAGGGCCCGCGCATCGAGGGCGCCTGGCGCGACCTGACCGCTCCACCGGCGACACGGGGTCGGACCGGGGTGGTGTTCGGGGTGCGCGCCGTCGATGGCGCCGTGCGGGCCAGCCTGGATGACGGCGCCGCCCTGGCGATCCGACGCGGACCCGACGGCGTCACCGCCCGGCTGCAACGAGACGGCGCCGAGACGCTTCTAGCGCTCACCCCGGCGGGCTGAAGCCGGCCATCAGCTCGAGCAGCCGGCGTCGCTCCGCCTCGGGCCACGGCCGCGCGCCGGGCCGTCCCCAGACCGGATGGGGCCACAGGCCATCGTCGCGCCGGCGCCCGACCACATGGACGTGCAGCTGGGCCGTGACATTGCCGATCGCGGCCGTGTTCAGCTTGTCGATGGGGCGGCCCGCCGCTTCGCCCAACGCCCGCGCCAGGGCTCCCGCCGCAACGACCTCCTCCATCAGCCGGGCTCGGTCCGCCGCCGACAGGTCGCCGATCTCGACGAGACCCGCCCGGCGCGGGATCAGGATCAGCCAGGGGAGGCGCCTGTCGTCCTGCAGCCGCACATGGCAGAGAGGCCAGTCGGCGGCCGCCAGTGAGCCGGTTTCGAAGGCGGGGTCGGGCGCGAAGGTCATGGAACTTGGGTCGCGTGTGGCCCGCCCCCGGTCAAGCGGCCCGGCGCTCGCCGCGCGAGAAGCGCCACTTCATTCCCAGCACCCCCGCCGACATCAGCAGCGCCAGACTGTTGGCGATGGTCACCGGCCACGCCCCGCTCATCACGCCGTAGACGACCCAAAGGGCGAAGCAGCTAACCGTCAGGGAATAGGTCTTGAGGCTGATGGCGTCGGCGTCCTTCTCCTTCCAGATCTTGATCATCTGGGGGGCGAAACTGGTCACCGAACAGGCGGCGGCGGCGACCCCGAAGGCGTTGGCGATCATCTGGCTCATGAGCCCGCAACAGGGCCGCTTAGCGGTTGTTCCTCACTCGACCCCCGCCACGGCTCCCACATAGGCCTCGTCTTCGCCGACGGTGGCGAGGAAGCGGGGCGGGCGCAGCGCCCGCGTCGCCTGTTCGAAGGCGTAGCCATAGCTGAGGATACGGGCGTCCTCCCACTGGCCGCCGATGAAGCTGATCCCGACCGGCAGCGGTCCGACGAAGCCCATGGGCACGGTCAGGTGCGGATAGCCGGCCACCGCCGCCATCTGGCTGGCCGAGCCGCCGAAATGGTCGCCGTTGATCAGGTCCGTCGGCCAGGCCGGGCCGCCGGTGGGGGCGATCAGCACCGTGACCCGATTGTCCGCCATCAGCTTATCGATGCCCTCCTCGCGGGCCAGTCGGCGGCTGGTCGCCAGGGCCTCGCGGTATTCGGGATCGTCGAGACCCTTGGTGGCCTCGGCCATCTCGAAGATGTCCTGATCGAAGATCGCCAGTTCGCGCGGCTCGCCGCGGTTGAAGGCGATGATGTCGGTCAGGCTGCGATACGGGACCTGGGTCGGGTCGGTCGTGGCCAGATAGGCGTTCAGCCCGGCCTTGAACTCGGTCAGCAGGACCTGAAACTCGGCCTGGCCCAGGGCGCCGCGGTCGGGTCCGCCCTCGGTGATCTCGACGATCTCGGCGCCCTGGGCCCGCAGCGCCGCCAGCGCCTGATCGAAGACGGCGTCGGTCGGGTCGGAATAGCCCATCAGGTAGCGCAGCACGCCGATCCGCGTCCCCGTCAGCGAGCCGGCGTCAAGCGCGGCCGCATAGTCGACCCGCCGCGCGTCGGCCTCGGCGGTGGGGGGGTCGGCGGGGTCGCCGCCGGCGATGGCGGTCAGGACCAGAGCGGCGTCGCGCACCGTGCGGGTCATCGGGCCGGCGGTGTCCTGGCTCTCGGAGATCGGCACGATGTGGGTGCGCGACACCAGACCGACCGTGGGCTTGAAGCCGACGATGCCGTTGGCGGCCGCCGGGCAGATGATGGAGCCGTCGGTCTCGGTGCCGATCGCGGCTGGGACGATCCCCGCCGCCACGGCGGCCGCGCTGCCCGAGGACGAGCCGCAGGTGTTCCGGTCCAGCACATGCGGATTGCGGGTCAGGCCGCCGACCGCGCTCCAGCCGCTGGTCGAGCCAGTCGAGCGGATATTGGCCCATTCCGACAGATTGGCCTTGCCCGCGATCATCGCCCCGGCTTCGCGCAGCCGCGCCACCAGCGGCGCGTCACGGCCAGGCGCGTTGTCGATCAGGGCCAGCGATCCGGCCGTGGTCGGCATGTCCCGGGTCTCGATATTGTCCTTGATCAGGATGGGCATGCCGCTGAGCCCGTCCTCGGGCGACCAGCCGGTGGTCGAAGCGCCGGGCGCCCAGGCGATGACGCTGTTGGTCGGGTCGCCCTGCGCCGTGGCGCAGGCCCCGAGCAGGAGCGCGGCGCCCGCCGCCGCCAGCCAGCCGTTCAGTCGTGTCATGAGAGCCTTCCCCGGTGTATCACCCCACCCTAGCGGCGCGTCCCGCCCTGTCACCCCGGATTGCGCCCCGCGCGCGTTCCGGCCCATGATCGCGGCCAGCAGAGGGGCCCGCCGCATGAGACACCGCCTGATCGCCGCCGCCGTGATGAGCCTGGTCGCCACGCCGGCGCTGGCCCAGGACGATCTGGCCACGCGGGTCGCCGCCGCGGCCGAGGCTGTCAATCCGCAGGTGATCGAGTGGCGGCGCGACCTCCACGCCCATCCCGAGCTGGGCTTCGCCGAGACGCGCACCGCTGCCTTGGTGGCCGAGCATCTGCGCGGGCTGGGCCTGGAGGTCAGGACCGAGGTCGGCAAGACCGGCGTGGTCGGGGTGCTGACCGGCGGCCGGCCCGGCCGGGTCGTGGCGCTGAGGGCCGACATGGACGCCCTGCCGGTCAGGGAGACGACGGGCCTGCCCTTCGCCTCGACGGACACCGGAATCTACATGGACGAGACCGTGCCGGTGGCCCACGCCTGCGGCCACGACGCCCATGTCGCCATGCTGATGGGGGCGGCGACCGTGCTGGCCGGGATGAAGGACCAGCTGGCCGGGACGGTGGTCTTCATCTTCCAGCCGGCGGAGGAAGGCGCGCCTCCCGGGGAGCCGCTGGGCGGGGCCGCCCTGATGATCCAGGAGGGCGCCCTGAAAGACCCGGCGGTCGAGGCCATCTTCGGCCTGCATGTGGTGCCCGGGGCGCCGGGGACGGTCTTCTACCGGCCCGAAGGCTTCATGGCGGCGTCGGACCGGGTCGACATCGCCCTGACCGGTCGCCAGACCCACGGCGCCTGGCCTTGGAAAGGCGTGGATCTGAGCGCGACCATCGCCGCCATCATCCAGACCATCAACACGATCACGGCGCGCACGATCGACCCGACCACCACGCCGACGGTCTTCACCATCGCCACCATCGACGCGGGCGTCCGCTACAACATTATCCCCGGCGAGGCCTCGATGAGCGGCACGCTGCGCACCTTCGACACCGATCAGAGGGACGCCCTGGTCGCCCGCGCCCAGCAGGCCGTGCGCGACACAGCCCACGCCCACGGGGCCGAGGCCGAACTGACCGTCCGCCAGAACGCCGCCCTGGTCTATAACGACCCCCAGCTGTCGGCCTGGCTGGCCCCGGTGCTGACCGAGGCGGCGGGCGAGGGCCAGGTCGAGGCGGCCAGTCCGCCGACCACGGTGGCCGAGGACTTCTCCTATTTCCAGGGCGAGATCCCGGGCGTCTTCTATCACCTGGGCGGATCGAAGGACGGGGTCGATCCGGCGACCTCCCCGCCCAACCACTCGCCCGAGTTCGACGTCAACGAATCGATCCTGCCCCTGGGCGTCCGCGCCCATGTGATGACGGCGGTGCGGTTCCTGGAGCGGGAGTGAGCCGGCCGGCTGGACTCATCGCGGCCGAAAAAAAATGAGTCCAGGAGTCCAGCTTCTCAGGGTGGGCGCGGCGGGATGGCGAGGAATTTCAAGGCGATGGCGGCCGGGCGCGCGGCCATTGGCGTTGGACTCTGGCCGGCGCGCGAGTCCAGCCGGGGGTCCAGCCCGGGTCGGGCGGCCGTGGAACGGGGATCGGACGTGAGGCGCATCCGGCCATCATGAGGCATCGGGCGAGGGAGGCGGCGATCCGGACGCTGCCCCCGCGCGGAGCCCGGCCCGGCGGGGACGGGCGGTCGATCAAGGGGGATTAGAACGCCCTTCTCCCCTTGCGGGAG
>CAXBPJ010000063.1:0-7396 GCA_963977325.1 uncultured Brevundimonas sp.
CTCGCCCCCCCCCCCGCCGGGCCGCAATAAAGGTTGCTCAACCTCTTTCGGTTCCGATGGCGGGCCGTGGGGAAAGCAGCCGGGTTGATGGTGCGTCGCTTTGGTTTTTGGGTGGCCGCCGGCCTCGTCGTCATGCTGATGGCGGCGGGCGCAGGCGCCCGCGCGCAGACCGGCACGCCGGGCGCCGATGGCGACGCCCTGGCCCGGTTCGTCGAGCAGCGCGCGGCTCAGACCAGTTTCGCCGAGCTGGAGGCGTTCGGCGAGGCGGCGCTGCTGCGCTCGGACCGCGAAGGCCTGAACCGCCTCTATCACGTCACCTGGACGATCCTGAACCAGGGCGAGTTCGAGCGCGCCGAAGGGTGGAGCCGGCGGCTGGCTCTGGCGTCCCGGATTCAGAACGATGCTCGCTATGAAAACATCGCCCGGCTGAACGCCCTGACCATTCGTTACGACCGGGGCGAGGTCGCGGTGGCGGCGGAGATGGCCCGCCATGCCGAGGAGGGGCGCGACTGGTTCGTGCGGGCGCACGCGGCGCGGCTGGCGGCGCTGAACCTGATCGATCAGGGACGGATCGGCGACGGCCTGAGGCTGCTGACGCGGGCCCAGGCCGAGATCCCCGACAACGCGCCGTTCGCCGACACGGCGCGGGCCGGTATCTGGGAGGTCGTCGGCATGGCGCTGAAGGCCATCGACGACATGGAAGGGGCGACCGCCGGCGGCGCACCACCGGGTCGCCGCCGGCTCGGATTTGCCGACCTTGGCCATCTATGACGCCGGCCTGTGCGCCCAGGTGGCGGACGCCGGGCAGAGGTCGGCGCAGGTCCTGGAATGCCTCAGCGGCTACGGAGAAGACCTGGGCGACGCGGCGTTCCTCGCGCTGGACGTCATCCCGGCCAGGGCTCTGGCGCGCGCGCGTACCGGCGATGTCGCGGGCGCCCGGCGGGACCTGGCCAGACTGCGCACGCTGGAGGCGGCGGCGGGCGACGGCTCGCGGGCGGCCGAGGTGGACGCGGCGATCTTGTTCGCCGAGGGGCGGTCGCATGAGGCCTTCGCCCTGCTGGACGCCCATGTCGAGCAGCAGCGCGTGGCCGACGCGCGCGCCTTCGCCGCGGGTGTTCATCAGGTCACGGGCGACATGCAGCAGCTGCTGGAGGACCGCCGGACGCAGCTGGAGGATGCTCGCGACAAGGCCCGCCTTCAGTGGCTCGTGATCGTGGTCGGCGTCGTCTTCCTCGCCTCGATCGCGGGCGGACTGGCGTGGCAGCTGCGCCAGGGGCGGCGCCTGAAGGCGGCCCAGGCCCGGGCCGAGGCGGCCAACCGCGCCAAATCCGAGTTCCTGGCCAATATGAGCCACGAAATCCGCACGCCGCTGAATGGGGTGGTGTCGATGGCCGACGCCCTGTCGCGCCATGATCTGGACCCCCAGGCCAGGCAGATGACCAATCTGATCCGGTCGTCGGGCGAGACGCTCCAACGCTTGCTGACCGACATCCTGGACAGCGCCAAGATCGAGGCCGGGCAGATCACGCTGGAGACCGTGCCCTTCGACCTGAAACATACGGTCAACGACATCGCCCTGCTGTGGCGCGCCAAGGCCGAGGACAAGGGCGTGGCCCTTGCGCTTGACCACGCCGCCGACCTGCCGCGCTGGGTCGAGGGGGACGCGGTCAGGCTGCGTCAGGTGCTGACCAATCTGGTGTCCAACGCCGTCAAGTTCACCGACGCCGGGACCGTGACCCTGACGGTGGCCGCCGTGGGTGACGATCGCGTTCGCTTCACGGTGCGCGACACCGGCATTGGCTTCGACGAGACCCAGCGCGCGCGCATCTTCCAGCGCTTCCAGCAGGCCGACGGCTCGATCACCCGGCGATTTGGCGGCACCGGCCTGGGGCTGGCCATTTCGACCGCTCTTGTCGAGCTGATGGGCGGCGAGCTCGGGTGCGAAAGCGCGCCGGGCGAAGGCGCCGCTTTCAGCTTCGAGGTCACCCTCCCCGCCGCCGCCGCGCCCGTGACGCCGTGCGCGTCCCTGAGCGCGGGAGCCGAGATCGCCGCCCTGCCCCTGCGCGTGCTGCTGGCCGACGACCATCCGGCCAACCGAAAGGTCGTGGAGATCATGCTGAGCGCCACCGCCATGGAGCTGGTGGCCGTGGAAAACGGACGCGAGGCGGTCGGGCGGTTCAGGCAGGAGTCCTTCGACCTGATCCTGATGGACATGCAGATGCCGGTTATGGACGGCGTTTCGGCGACCCGCGAGATCCGCGCCATGGAAGCGGCTCAGGGTAAGGCGCGCACCGCGATCCTGATGCTGACCGCCAACGCCCTGGCCGAGCACGTGGCGCAAGGCCGGGCGGCGGGCGCCGACGGCCATCTGGCCAAGCCGATCACCCTGGCGGCCTTGTTCGCCGCCATGACACAGGCGCTCGGAGATGTCGGTGATCGTCAGGCGGCTTGACCCGGCCTCGCCTCTCCACCATTTCGCCGTGATCCCAATCCATAGGCCCGCCGTCCGCCGCTTTCCGCGCCGACATCCCGCGCGCTGAACGCTTCTCTATTTCCGGACCGCCCATGCCCTTCCCCGCCAGCCATCCCGCGCTCGACCGCGCCCTGTCCGATCGCGGCTATGCCGAGCCGACGCCGGTTCAGGCCGCCGTGCTGGAGGCCGAAGCAGGGCGTGACCTGCTCGTCTCGGCCCAGACTGGGTCGGGCAAAACGGTGGCGTTCGGCCTGGCCCTGGCGCCGACGCTGCTCGGCGAAGCCGAGCGGTTCGACCAGGCCGCCGCACCCCAGGCCCTGGTTATAGCCCCGACGCGCGAACTGGCGTTGCAGGTGGCCAGCGAGCTGACCTGGCTCTACGCCGCCGCGGGCGCCCGCGTGGTCTCCACCGTCGGCGGCATGGACCCGCGCGCCGAGCGCCGGGCGCTGGAGCGCGGCGCCCATATCGTGGTCGGGACGCCCGGCCGTCTGCGTGACCATGTCGAGCGCGGCGGGCTGGACCTCTCGACGCTGCAGGCCGTGGTGCTCGACGAGGCCGACGAGATGCTCGACATGGGCTTCTCGGAAGACCTGACCTTCCTGCTGGACGCCGCGCCGGCCGAGCGGCGGACCCTGTTGTTTTCGGCGACCCTGGCGCGCGACATCGTGCAGCTGGCCAAGACCTATCAGCGCGACGCCGTGCGGATCGACACGACGGCCGCCAACGCGCCACACGGCGACATCGAATACAAGGCCATCCGCGTGGCCCCGAACGAGGTCGAACACGCGGTCGTCAATGTGCTGCGCTATTTTGAGGCGCCGGGCGCCCTGGTCTTCGCCAATACGCGCGAGCGGGTGAAGCACCTGACGGCGTCCCTGCGCGAGCGCGGCTTTTCCGTCGTCGGCCTGTCGGGCGAACTGACCCAGGGCCAGCGGTCCGAAGCGCTGCAGGCCCTGCGCGACGGGCATGCGCGGGTGTGTGTGGCCACCGACGTGGCGGCGCGCGGGCTGGACCTGCCGGATCTGGGTCTGGTGGTCCACGCCGAGATCCCGGTGAACAAGGCCGGGCTGCTGCACCGCTCGGGCCGGACCGGACGGGCGGGCAAGAAGGGCGTGTCGGTGCTGCTGGTCAGCTATACGCGTCGCCGCAAGGTCGAGCTGATGCTGCAGTCGGCCTCGATCCAGGCCGAATGGTCGGGTCCGCCCTCGGCCGATGAGATTCGCGCCAAGGATCGCCAGCGCATGCTGACCGACCCGGCGCTGACCGCGCCGGCCGATGACGAGAGCCTGGAGCTGGGTCGCGCCCTCTTGGAACAGTCGTCGGCGGAGCAGGTGGCCGCCGCCCTGATCCGCCTCTACCGCGAGAAGCTGCCGCCGCCGGAAGACGTCTATGACGACGAGCGGATGAAGCGTCAGCAGGAGAGCCGCCGCGACGATCGTGGGCGGCCGGACGTGCCCTTCACCGACTTCGCGCGCGGCGGAGACATGGCCTGGTTCCGCATCAATATCGGCCGCGAGAAGAACGCCGATCCCAAGTGGCTGATGCCGATGATCTGTCGCCTGGGGCATGTGACCAAGCGGGATATCGGGACGATCCGCATCTTCGACCGCGACACCAAGTTCGAGATCACCCGCGAGGCCGAGGCCAAGTTCAAGGCCGCCATCGCCGGGGGGCTGGAGGACGGCGTCACCATCGAGACCGCCGTCGCGCCGGGACCGAAGGAAAAGCCCGCGCCGCGCTGGGACAAGCCGCCGCGCGCCAACGCCGGCAAGCCGCGTCCGTCGCGCGACAATGCCGAAAAGTCCGCCAGGAAGCTGCGCGAGGACCGCCCGGAGGGTGCCAAGAAGCCTTGGGTCAAGCGCGATGCGCCGACGGCGGAGGCTGCGGCCACAGGCGGCAAGAAGCCATGGGCCAAACGCACCGAGGCCGACCCCACGCCTCCGGGCAAGAAGCCTTGGGTGAAGAAGCCCTATGCTGGCAAGGCGGGCGTCAAATCCGACTGGACCCCGACATCCGACGCCTCGCCGGCGCCGTCAGCGGGCGACAAGCCCTGGAAGGGCAAGCCCAAGGGCGGCGACCGCCCCTGGGCGCCCAAGGATGCGCGCGGCAAGCCCCAGGCCGCTAAGCCGGGCAAGCCCTTCAAAAGGAAGACGCCTCGGAGTTAGACCCGGCGACGATTCGTGCGTGACGGCGATGGTGGGTTCATCACGACGTGCACAACGGATGCCACGACGAACACGACGGGACCGGATCGCCACTTGATAGGGGCGCGTGAGCGCAAGTGGGAGGGGCGGCGTTCGCCGCCATTAACGGTTTCCGGCTCAAAGCTTTGGCGGCGACTCTGAGCCCGTCGTGCACTCTGTGAAAACGTCGTGTCCGTTGTGATGAACCCGGCTACCCAGCCGCCAGCCCCCGCAGATACTCGGCATAGCCGCCGCCCATCCGATCCGCTGACGCCTTCAAGCCCGCCGCGTCGATCCAGCCGGCGGTGAAGGCGATTTCCTCGACGCAGCCGATGCGCAGGCCCTGGCGGTGCTCCAGGGTTCGGACGAACTCGCCGGCTTCCAGCAGGCTGTCGTGGGTTCCGGTGTCCAGCCAGGCGAAGCCCCGGCCCAGCTGCTCGACGTGCAGCGAGCCTTCCTCCAGATACAGACGGTTGAGGTCGGTGATCTCCAGCTCGCCGCGCGGGGAAGGCTTGAGGTCGCGCGCCTTGGCCGACGCCGTGGCATCGACGAAATACAGGCCCGTGACCGCGAGATTCGAGCGCGGCTCGGCCGGCTTTTCCTCCAGGCCGATGGCGCGGCCGTCGGAGCCGAGCTCGACGACGCCATAGCGGCGGGCGTCGGCGACCGGATAGCCGAAGACGGTGGCGCCCTCTGCGCGGGCGTCGGCCCGTTGCAGCATGCCGGTGAAGCCGCCGCCGTAGAACAGGTTGTCGCCCAGCACGAGCGCGCTGGGGCGGCCGTCAACGAAGTCCTCGCCGAGGATGAAGGCCTGGGCCAGGCCGTCGGGGCGTTCCTGCACCTGCCAGACGATCTTCATGCCCAGCCGCGAGCCGTCGCCCAGCAGGCGCTGGAAGCCCGCCTGATCCTCCGGCGTGGTGATGACCATCACCTCGCGGATCCCGGCCAGCATCAGCACCGACAGGGGGTAGTAGATCATCGGCTTGTCGTAGACGGGCAGCAGCTGTTTCGACACGGCCAAGGTCAGCGGATGCAGCCGCGTCCCCGCCCCGCCCGCCAAGATGATGCCGCGCCTGTCGCTCATGCCTGCTCCATGATCTGCGCCACAGCCTCGCCGATGGCCGCGCGCCACGGCCGGGGCGTGACGCCGAAGGTCCGCTCGACCTTGCCCGTGTCCAGCACCGAGTTGAAGGGGCGCCGCGCCGGGGTCGGCCACTCGGCCGTAGTGATCTGTTCGACGGGCGTGGCGATCCCCGCCTCGGCCAGAACCGCCTCGGCCAGCCCGGCCCAGGTCGTCGCGCCCGCATTGGCGAAGTGGAAGATCCCACAGGCCTCAGCGTCGCCCTCGGCCCAGCGGGGCGCGGCGTCGAGCAGGAAGGCGGCGAGGTCGTCGGCCAGGGTCGGGCGGCCGTGCTGGTCGGCGACAACTCGCAAGGTCTCGCGCTCGGCGCCGAGCCTGAGCATGGTGGTCAGGAAATTGCCCGCCCGCTCTGACACCACCCAGGAGGTGCGGATCACCGCCGCCCGATCGGTGGTTCGCCAGATGGCGTGTTCGCCCTCCAGCTTGGTCTGGCCATAGAGGTTGAGCGGAGCGGTCGGGTCATCCTCGCGCCACGGGCGGTCGCCGGAGCCGTCGAAGACATAGTCGGTCGAGACATGGACCAGCGGCACGTCGGCCCGGGCGCAGGCCCCGGCCATCTGGCGCGGGGCCGAGGCGTTGATCGCCCGCGCTTTCAGGGGCTCCGCCTCGGCCCGGTCCACGGCGGTATAGGCGGCGGCGTTGATGACCAGATCGTGGGTTCCGACGTCGCTGAGCGCCTCGGCCAGGGCGGCGGGATCGCCGATGTCGACCTCGTCCGAGCCACGCACGGTCAGGGCGATGTCGCGCGTCTCCACCGCACGGATCAGGGCGCGGGCGAGCTGGCCGCCGGCGCCGAACTGGAGAATGCGCAGCAGCACTTTACACCGCCTCCCCGGCGAAGGCCGGGGTCCAGGGCCGCGAGGGCAGGACTTCACTCACAATCTCACGCAAGCTTTCCTGAGCCCCGGCCTTCGCCGGGGACACGGAGAGTTTAGTCATCACCCCAGCCCCAGCCGTTCGCCGCCGAAGCCGCGCGCGCGCCAGCTGTCGATCCAGCTGGGGTTGTCGAGATACCAGGCCACGGTGGCGGCGATCCCGTCTTCCAGCTCCGTGGCCGGACGCCAGCCGAGGTCGCGCTCGATCTTGGAGATGTCGATGGCGTAGCGGCGGTCGTGGCCGGGGCGGGCGGTGCCGAACTGGATCAGCCGGTCGTGCGGGGCGCCGGCGGGCCTGAGGCGGTCCAGTTCGGCGCAGATCAGGCGGACGAGGTCGATATTGGTCCGCTCCGCCTCGCCGCCGACGCCGTAGGTCTCGCCGACCCGGCCCTGCTCCAGCACGGTCAGTAGGGCCTCGGCGTGGTCGTCGACATGCAGCCAGTCGCGGATATTGGTCCCCTGGCCATAGACAGGGATAGGCCGACCGGCGGCGGCGTTCAGGATCACCGTGGGGATCAGCTTCTCAGGATGCTGACGCGGGCCATAGTTGTTGGAGCAGTTGGTCAAGAGGGTCGGCAGGCCATAGGTCTCGCGCCAGGCCCGGACCAGCATGTCCGACCCGGCCTTGGACGCCGCATAGGGGGAGTTGGGCTGATACCGGCTGTCCTCGTCAAAGGCGGCGTCGCCGGGCTCGAGCGAGCCGAATACTTCATCGGTGGAGATG
>CAXBPJ010000064.1:0-7321 GCA_963977325.1 uncultured Brevundimonas sp.
GAACCTGCGACCCTCTGCTCCCAAAGCAGATGCGCTACCAGGCTGCGCTACGCTCCGAACGGCGCGCTTCTGACATGGCCAAAGCCCGGCCGCAACGCGCTTCGGTCTCGCGCAAAAAGAAACCCCGCCGACCTGCGCCGGCGGGGCTCTTTCAGACGGTGATCGGATCGATCAGCCGGCTTGCAGTTGGCCGGCGGACATCTTGCCGCTGCGCTTGTCTTGCTCCAGCTCGTAGCTGACGGTCTGGCCCTCGTTCAGAGTGGCCAGGCCGGCGCGCTCGACGGCCGAGATGTGCACGAAGACGTCATTGCCGCCTTCGCTGGGCTCGATGAAGCCGAAGCCCTTGGTGGGGTTGAACCATTTGACGGTGCCGGTAGCCATGTCATGACCTCCAGTTGGCGTGGGATCGGTGGAGAATTCCAGCGATCCTGTCGGTCTAGGGAAACGGCGGATCTCAATGCGTAGCAGAAGAGATAGAGCGTCACGCAGAGATGTCGACGCGCGATATATGGGCCTGAACGGCGGCGAAATAAAGCCCTCTCGACATGTCGCCCGCCCCGACGCGCCTTGAGCCCTGGCCAAAGCGTTGTATGACGACGCCAGGCCCGCCATCACCGAGACCCGCCCATGCTCGCCCGCATCTATCGCCCCGCCAAGACCGCCATGCAGTCCGGCAAGGCCAAGACCCGCGACTGGATCCTCGAGTTCGAGCCTGCCTCGGCCCGGACCATCGACCCGCTGATGGGCTGGACCTCCTCGGGGGACATGAACGGCCAGGTGCGCCTCACCTTCGAGACCCAGGAAGAGGCCGTGGCCTATGCCGAGCGCCACGGCATCGCCTTCCGCCTGGTCGAGCCCAAGGCCGCGCCCATGATCCTCAAGGCCTACGCCGACAACTTCGCGCCGGGCAGACGTCAGCCTTGGACGCACTGATTGGCGGCTACCGCGCTTCGCGCTACTTGAGCCGTGCTTTCTTTTTCGCGGCTATAGCGTTGAGCCGAGCATTTTCCTTCGCGGCTATCGCGCTTCGCGCTACTTGAGCCGCTTGATGCGCCCGTAGCTCAACCGGATAGAGCATCCGCCTTCTAAGCGGACGGTTGCAGGTTCGAGTCCTGCCGGGCGCGCCAATTCGTTCACCCTGGCGTTTAAGCGTTCGCACACCGGCCTGTGCCATGCTCGTGCCATGGAACGCCTGACCTCGACCCAAGCCGCGGCCTTCCAGGCCGTCCTCGATCGCCTCGACGCCGCCGAGCGGGCGCGTCTCGAACAGGCCGCGACCGCTGCCGTGCGGCCGGCGCGCGAGAGCGCCTCGCACTGGAATTTCGACCTGCCGGCCGAGACCGCAGACGCCGCCCTGGGCGAGAGCGCGACCGACGCGATGCGGCGCGGCCTGGTCGCCCGCTGGGCGCTCGACCTGCCCGCGACGGCGCGCGACGCCGACCTGCCGCCCGAGGTCATGGAGCTTTACCCCTACTGGATCGACAAGCTGGCCGACTTCCTGACCGCCGGCGCTGATCCCTATGATCGCGACTACTGGGCCAAGGACGTCCGCTTCGTCCTGGCGCTGAGCGTGCCGGGCGCGCGGACCCAGACCATCGACCTGTCCTCGCCACTCGGGCCCGGCCAGATCGTGCGCAACGGTCTGGGCGGCCACGGCTGGTCGCCTCTGCTGGCTTATGTCCGCTCGTTCGGCTGGAACAGGCCGTGGCTGGAGGTGCACACAGAGGCGCGCCAGCTGGAAGATTTCAACGAGGCCGGCTGGGATCGCGCCTGGGCCACGGCGGCGGCCATCTGCGAGCGCCGGCCCGAACTGGGCGGCATGATCGGCTCTTCCTGGTTCTATGACCCGCCGCTGGAGACGATCAGCCCGCGCCTGGCCTATCTCAGACTTAATCCGCTGAAGGGCGGCGCCTTCATCGTCCACCAGGGCCCGGCCCCGATCCACAGCGAACGCGCGGCGGCCTCCTCGCCCACGCGTCGAGCGTTGATAGAGTCGGGCGAGTACGTCCCCAGCGGCTGGCTGGTCGCCTGGCCCCGCGCCGAGCTGATCGCCTGGGCCAAAGGGCGGACGGTTGAGGAGCAGCGCGAGGCGGCCTGACCGCCCCCACATCTTTGTCATCCCGGCCGCAGCGTAGCGAAGAGCCGGGACCATCGGACCGCACGTTCTGCCTTGTCCCGGACAGTCGCTGACGCGACTTCCGGGATGACAAGCTAAGCTGAGGAGGCCATCCGCCCCCACGCCTCGCCCACCGGCGCAATGTCCAGATCGGCGGCCTTGGCCAGGCGGATCAACCGATCCAGATCCTTGACCGTGCAGCCATAAGGCGTCGGCCGGTCGGAAACATCGTGGCCATAGGCGATAAGCCAGCCCCGCCGCTCCGCCGTCTCAGCCGCCAGCGCCTCCAGGTCGTAGCCGGGCAAGCGGCGGCTCTCCAGGCCGATCGCCTGGAGATTAGCGCGGTCGGCGCGGCCGGCGTTGATCCCGTCGCGCACGCCCCGGCCCAGATCAAATCGCCCGGCGATCACCGGCTTGGCCTCCAGCGCACAGTCGCCGAACGGATAGGCGAAGGTCGTCATCCGATAGCCGTCCAGCCGCTCGGCCACCCAGCGGGCGTTGCGCTCCAGGCTGGCGGTCAGGTCGGCGGGGCTGAGGCGCAGGACGCTGGCGTGTTCATAGGTATGGCAGCCGACCTCGTGTCCGGAGGCGTGCAGCGCCTGGAGGTGTTCGGTCTCGAACTGCGGCAGGTCGAGATTGCGCCCGCCCGCCAGGCCACCGCAGACATAGTAGGTGACCTTGACGCCATGCTGGGCCAGCACCGGCCCGGCCTCGGTCCAGGCGGACTCAGGGATGTCGTCGAAGCTGAGGCTCAGAACGCCACGTGCGGGCGCGACCATGACCGGCCGCCGCCCGAGATAACGCGCCGCCCGACGCCGCATCTGATCGAGTCGGTGCTGCATGCGAAGGAGGGTGGCACGCGGCAGGTTAAGAGCGGATTTCCCTGTCGTTAAGGCTATCTCGGTACTTCATGATGAAGTCCCGCGTCGTGCGCGCCTCCCTGCCGATGCGCCAGGCCTTGGGATCACCTATGACCTCCTGAAGGCTGAAGTCCATTCCGTTCGCCCGGAGATAAGCCCGCTGACGCCGGCTAAGACGCCTGAACACGTCAACCATGTTCCAATAGAGAAATATCGACCACCCTGCGGCGGCTGTCGTTATGAGCCAATAGTAGGCTGTCCCAGGGGTGGACGCGATCCCAACGGTTCGCTGCAAGACGTGAAGGGGAGGCAAGGCCAAGGCGGCGTAGACCAGCACCACCTTCGTTATCTCCCAACGCATCCAATCGCCAAGCAGGCTAGATTCGCGACGATAGCTGCAGAAATAAGCGGTGCGCGTTCGGATTCTCCGCCGCTCTCGTCGGATCCAGTAAAGTGGACTGAGTTTCGGCATCGCCGTCACCCCACCCAGGCCCGGATGTCCCACACCGGCGCGATCATCAAGACGGCCAGGACCAGCGCGATCAGGATGAGAGCGAGCCACAGCGCCAGATGGACCCAGTCGATGCGCCGACGTCGGGAACTGCGGACGGGCGGCGTCATCGCTCTTTGCCTTTCAAGGCCGTGTCCAGATCGGCAATCAGGTCGTCAGCGTTCTCCAGCCCCACATGCAACCGGATCAGCGGTCCCCCCAGCCTCGGCGGCGCCTGTCGGAACCCCAGCTGCCCCGTCTCGTGCGTGGCCAGGCTCTCGAAGCCGCCCCAGGAATAGCCGAGGCCGAACAGGGTCAGGCGGTCGAGGATGGCCTCGGCCTCCGCCTCCGTGCCGCCGTTTAGCACCACGCCCATAAGGCCGGCGGCCCCCGCATAGTCCCGGCTCCACAGCTCATGGCCGACCGAACCGGGCAGGGGCGGGTAGAAGACGCGGGCGACCTTCGGGTGGCGCGCCAGCCATTCGGCCACCTGGAGGGCTGAGGCGGCGTGGCGGTCCAGCCGGGTCTTGAGGCTGCGGGCGCCGCGCAGGGCCAGCCAGGCGTCGTCGGGCGAGACGCACCAGCCCATGTCCTCGGCCGCCTGATCGACGCGGCGACCCAATCGTTCGTCGCGCGTCGCCACCGCGCCCATCAGCAGGTCGGAATGGCCGCCGACATATTTGGTCAGGGCCTGGACGCTGACATCCACGCCGTGGGCCAGGGGCTTGAACGCCACTCCGGCCGCCCAAGTGTTGTCCATCACCGTGACCGCGCCCCTTTCCCGCGCGGCGGCGGCCAGGACCGGGACATCGATCATCTCGAAGGTCAGGCTGGCGGGAGACTCGATCAGGACGAGGCAGGTGCGCTCGCCGATCATGGCCGCGATCTCGGCCGCCGTCGCCGCGGCCGGGTGAAACCGCGTGGTCACGCCGCGGTCGGCCATGAACCGGGTCAGGAAGCGGCGGCTGGGGCCATAGACGGCGTCGGTGGTCAGCACCTCGTCCCCCGCCCGCGCCAGCGCCAGGATCGGCAAGGTCACGGCTGACAGCCCGGACGACGTCAGCACCACCTGTTCGGCGCGCTCCAGATCGAGCGGCGGATCAGGCGGGTAGAGTCGTGTTCGCTCATGGCATTTCATCTGCGGCTATCGCGCCTCGCGCGACTTGAGCCGTCCATTTCGGCGCGTCCAAGGTTGCCACGGGGGCCTCGGCCCTTCTAACACCGGATGACGGGGGAAGCGGAGGCGCGCGATGACGAAGTTCGGCGCGGCGGCCAGAGGGGCCGTCCTGACCCTGGTCGCGGGCCTTGTCCTCATGGCCTGCGGCGACCGGGGCGGCGAGCCAGAGACTGAGGTCGCGCCCCCCGCGCCCATCGAGACCGGAGAGATCGAACCGCAGGAAAGCGAGACCCTGGCCGCCATACGCGCGCGCGGTCGGCTGAACTGCGGCGTCAACGAGGGGCTGGTCGGCTTCGCCTATACCGACAACCGGGGTCAGTGGCGGGGTTTCGACATCGACTTCTGTCGGGCGCTGGCGGCCGCGACCCTGGGCGATCCCGACGCGGTGCGCTTCGTGCCGCTGAATACCCAGGATCGCTTCCCGGCGCTCAGAAGCGGCCGGGTCGACGTGCTGTGGCGCAACACCTCCTGGACGATGACCCGCGACGGTGGCGAGGGTCTCGAATTCGCGGGGGTCAACTATTACGACGGCCAGGGCTTCCTGGTGCGGCGCGAGCTGAATCTGACCAGCGCCGCCGAGTTGAACGGCGCGCGGGTCTGCGTTCAGGCCTCCTCGACCACCCAGCTGAATCTTGACGACTATTTCCGAAGCCGACAGCTCGAGTACACCCCCGTGGTTGTGGCCAGCGAGCGCGAGGCGCGCGACGCCTATGACCGTGAGGAGTGCGACGCCTTCACCGCCGATCTGTCGGCCCTGGCGGCGGCGCGCACGGCCCTGAGCGCGCCCGGCCAGCACGCGGTGCTGCCCGACGTCATCTCCAAGGAGCCGCTTGGCCCCGTGACGGCCAGCGACGATCCGGCCTGGACCGACATCGTGCGATGGACCCTGAACGCCGTGATCCTGGCCGAAGAGCTGGGCGTCACCCAGGAAACCGCGGCGGATTTGGCCGAGACCTCGCCCGATCCGCGGGTGCGCCGTCTTTTGGGGGCCGAGGGTGAGTTCGGCGCCATGCTGGGCATGGAGCGGGACTGGGCCCTGCAGGCCATCCTGGCCGGCGGGAACTATGGCGAGATCTTCGACCGCAATTTGGGTGAGCGGTCGGCGCTCGACCTGGCGCGCGGTCTCAACGCACAATGGAACGCTCAGCCGCGCGGCCTGATCTACGGCCTGCCGATTCGCTGAACCACGGAAATGCCGAGGGGGAACACCGCATGACCATGACGACAGAGGCGCCGGCGGTGCGCAAGAAGCTGGCGCTGCACTGGTGGATGCTGATCGGCTTCCTGGTCGGCCTGGGCGGGGGGCTGGTCGTCAACCTGACCGGATCGGGTGACACCGCGGGCGTCCAGTGGGTGATCGACAACGTCACCGGTCCGGCGGGGCAGATCTTCCTGCGCCTCTTGTTCATGCTGGTGCTGCCGCTGCTGTTCTCGGCCCTGGTGATCGGCGTGGCCGAGATGGGCGATCTGTCGTCGCTGGGCCGGGTCGGGTGGAAGACCCTGTTGTTCACCATCTGCGTCTCGGCCATCGCCGTGGTCATCGGCCTGGTGCTGGTCAATCTGTTCCGGCCCGGCGACGGCGTCGATCCGGTCCTCGCCCAGCAGCTTCTGGCCGACGGCGCCAGTGGCGCGGCCGGCATCGTCGGCAACGCGCCGGAGGGGATCAGCGCCGGCTCCTTCTTCCTGGAGATGATCCCGTCCAACGTCTTCCTGGCCGCTAGCGAAAACCAGGTTCTGGCCGTGATGGTCTTCGCCCTGCTTTTCGGCATCGGCCTGGTGCTGGCCAAGAGCCCGGCCACCGACCGGCTGCAGGGGACCATCGAGGGCCTGTTCGAAGTGATGATGAAGCTCATCACCCTGGTCATTCGCCTGGCCCCGATCGCGGTCGCCTGCCTGATGTTCAACCTGGCGGCGGTGTTCGGCTGGGACCTGCTGATCCGGCTGGGGGCCTTCGCCGGCGTCGCCGTGCTGGCCATGGCGATCCACATGTTCGTGGTCTACCCCATCTTGGTCGCGACCCTGGGCGGCCGTAATCCGATCACCTTCTTCAGGGGCATCCGCCAGCCCATGGTCGTGGCCTTCGCCACCGCCTCCTCAAACGCCAGCCTCCCGGTGTCGCTGCAGGCGGCGGAAACCGAGCTTAACCTGCCACGCCGCATCGCCCGCTTTGTTCTGACCGTCGGCGCGACCGCCAACCAGAACGGCACCGCCCTGTTCGAGGGCGTCACCGTGCTGTTCCTGGCACAGTTCTTCGGCGTCGAGCTGAGCCTCGGCCAGCAGGTGGTGGTGATGCTGGTCTGCATTCTCGGCGGCATCGGCACGGCCGGTGTGCCGGCCGGTTCGCTGCCGGTCATCGCCATGATCCTGGCCATGGTCGGGGTGCCGCCCGAGGGCATCGGTCTGGTGCTGGGTGTCGATCGCTTCCTCGACATGTGCCGCACCACTTTGAACGTCGCAGGGGATCTGGTCGTGGCCACGGTCGTGTCGCGCGGCGAGCCGGACATCAGCGCCGAAGACGCGGCCGAGCTGGAGCCGGTCACACCCGTCGTCGCCTGATCGCATGAGCCCCGCGTCGCCGCCCGCCTATCGCCTTGTGCGGGCGCGCGACGCGGGCGCACCGGTCGGAGACGGGCTGCGGCGCTGGCTGGGCAAGGTGTCGCCGCTGCACGGTATGGGCG
>CAXBPJ010000065.1:0-7317 GCA_963977325.1 uncultured Brevundimonas sp.
CGGCTCGAGCGAGCCCTCATCGAGACGGTCTGCGAGGCGACGTTTCGACGCCTGAACCTGCCGCTTACCGCGACGAAGGCGGAACGGGATGGATTACGCGCGCTGTTCCCGAGCGGTCTTTAAAGGCAGACGACGGCGTCGCCGCTCATCCAGTCTCCTGTGCGGCGGACGGCGCAAGCAGCAGCCCTGAGACGGGCTGAATGACGCCGTGCCGGGCCAAGGCTTCGTCGCCCGACAAGGCCACCGCAGGCCCGTCCCGCCCTTGGACCATCAAGCGCTCGCCATCGCGCGAGAAGGTCAGCACCGCGTCAGCCATGGTGCGCATTTTCGCGCCATCTTCGCCGGCACGGTCCACTGCCGCGGCGATATCGGCGCGCGTCAGGGCTCCGGGCACGATGTGGGCGCGCAGCAGCTGAGCCGCCTGTGCTTTCAAGGCATCGTCCGTCATGTCTGCGTCGCCGCTGGCCGCGGCGAGGGCGTCGTCGGGTGGCGCGAAAAGGGTGTACGGCCCCGTCGCATCTAGCGCTTCAGTCAGGCCTGTGCTTTCGATCATGGCTTCGAGTCGGGCATGCCCCGGGTTTCGATCCAGCACTGAAGCCAGACTCGCATCAGCCGGTTGAGCGGGGCCGCTGTCATCGATGTCCGATCGACCGCAAGCCGCGACGGCAATGGCGCCGACAATCAGCGCCCCTCGGATCAGCATCCGCGACATGTCAAATCCCCTCAGGCCAGCAGTTGAATGGCCGTCTGGATCAGACGGGTGGTGGGATCCACCTGATAGACATAACCGTCGTCGTAGCGGTACCAGCGGTCCGGACCGTCCCGATAGCGATCCCGGTATTGATACGGGACGTTGTAGACGTCGTAGCCGGTTGGCATTTGCTGTCCCACGGTCCAGTCCTGGCCGGTCAGCAGGGCGGCGATCGTCTGGATCGCCTGCGTCTGCGGATCGACGCCATAAACCACGCCATCGCTGAACCGATAGTCATAGCGGTCACCAAGCCCGTAGTACCGTCCATAATAATCCGGGACGGGCTGCCAGTCGTATTGTCCCGGCCATGCCGAGCCGATCGACAGCGCGCCACCGAGGACCGGGATATAGCCAAGCAGCGAACCCTGAGGCGAATACCGGTACAGGTAGCCGTCGCCGTAGCGGTAGTCCCCGTTGTCCCGGTATGAACGCCAGACGTAGTCGTAGCGTGGTCGCTCGTAATGTGCGCGCGCGATCTGGCGAAGCTGGCCGGGCGGCAAGCACCACTCGTTCTGCTTGGCGAGGCCGGGCGGGCATCCGTCGATCACGCGCCGATCCGGCTCGCGGCGAAGCCACACCAGTCGGCGGCCGTCGTCTCGATCGTAGCGGCGGTCCCGATCGTCCCAGTCGCGGCGATCGCGATCGCCGCGATCCCAATTGTCCCGGTCGCCGGGCGGGGGCGACACATCGCGGACTCGGCGCTCGACCTCGCGTTCGCGACGGTCTGCCCACTGGCGGCGGTCGTCATCGCGATCTCTCGCTTCGGCGCGTTCGCGACGCTCGCCGCCGCGATCCTCTCTACCGTTGGGATTGCGGTCGGGCCCGCGTCCGGGTCGGTCACCGCGATCACGATCGCCGCCCTTGCCCGGAGGCCCCCGGTCCTCGCCACCGCGGTCACGGCCCTTGCCTTCCGGCTGGGCGAGTACAGGGCCAGCGACTGTCGCCATCACGGCTAGCGCGACGCCGGCGAGCCAGAACGATTGGCGCATCATGTGTCCTCTGCGTTCAAAGCGAGGAAACGTCGGCAAGTCGACACGCGTTCCAGTGACCGGCAGTCAGCAACGGCTCGAAGGATCTCTGGTGACCGGGTCAGGCCGTCAACGCACCCGTGGCCCGGGCGATGTCCGCCCTGAGTTCCGGCAGGCCCACACCCTTTTCAGACGAGGTCACCGCCACAGCCGGATAGGCGGCCGGACGCTTGGCGATGGCCTTCAGCGTGGCGTCGCGCATGCGCTCGGCCTCGTGCGGCTTGATCTTGTCGGCCTTGGTCAGGACGATCTGATAGCTGACCGCGGAGAGGTCGAGCGCATCGAGCGCCTCCGTGTCGACCGGTTTCAGCCCGTGCCTGGCGTCTATCAGGAGGTAGACCCGTGACAGGGTCACCCGACCCCGCAGGTAATCGCGCCCCAGGTTCTGAAACTTCCGGACCTCGGTCTTGGAGGCCTTGGCCCACCCGTAGCCGGGCAGGTCGACCAGGCGGATGCGGTCGTCCAGAGAGAAGAAATTCACCTCGCGCGTGCGCCCTGGCTCGGTCGAGGCGCGGGCCAACGCCTTCATTCCGACCAGGCCGTTGATCAGGCTGGACTTGCCGACATTGGAGCGGCCGGCGAAAGCCACCTCAGGCCGGTCAGGCTCGGGCAGCTGCTCGATCCTGGCCGCGCCCATGACGAACTCGGCGCGGCGCGAGAACAGCACGCGGGCGGCTTCGAGTTCCTCTTCGGTGAAGTCGTCCATGCCGCCCCTTTGCGACCCTCAAGCTTTCCGGAAACGCGCCAGAAGGTTGTCGATCGGGTTATCGGCCTTGAAGCGGTGCATGATGAAATACTGCTGGATGATCGAGAGGATGTTGTTCCAGGTCCAGTAGATCAGCAAGCCCGCCGCGAACGGCGCCATGATGAAGGTGAAAACCACCGGCATCAGGCCGAAGATGCGGCGCTGGACCGGGTCCGGCGGCGGCGGATTCATCGCCATCTGCAGCCACATGGTGAAGCCGTAGACGATGGCCAGCACGCTGAGCGACAGGGTGAAACCGCCCATACTGGTCGCGGAAACGCCGATCAGGCCGCCGATCAGGGGGACAGAGCCCGGATCCCAGGGAATCAACCCAAACAGGTTCCAGATGTTGGTGGGGTCGCGGGAGGACAGGTCGCGGATCCAGCCGAAGAACGGCGCATGCCGCATCTCGATGGTCACGAACAACACCTTGTACAGGGCGTAGAAGACCGGGATCTGGACCAGAATGGGCAGGCAGCCGGCCAACGGATTGACCTTCTCCTTCTGGTACAGCCCCATCATTTCCTGCTGGAATTTGGCGGGGTCGTCTTTGTGCTTGGCCTTCAGCTCCTCCATCTTGGGCTGGAGCATCTTCATCTTCGACATGCTCTCGTAGCTCTTGTTGGCCAGCGGGAACATGATCAGCTTGATCACGACGGTCAGCAGCAGGATGGCCACGCCGAAATTGCCGACCAGGCCGTAGAAGAACTCCACGATCAGGAAGATCGGCCGGGTCAGGAACCAGAACATCCCCCAGTCGATGGCCAGGTCGAACTTGGGCACGCCCAGGCTGGACTCGTAGCCGCGCAGGATCTCGGCGCGCTTGGCGCCGGCGAACAGGCGCTGGGTCTCGACGATCTGGCGACCGGGCTGGATGGTCACCTCCTCGCTCATCACCTGCACCTGATGCAGGTTTGCGCCGCCGATCTCATCGACGGTCAGGCGTGCGTCGACGGTGTCGGCCTGATCGGGAATGATCGCCGCCAGCCAGTATTTGTCGGTGATCCCCAGCCAGCCGCCGGTCGAAGCGTAATCGATGCGCGGCTCCTTGGCCCAGTCGCCGTACTTCTCGAGCTTCAGCCGGTCGCCCATCACTCCGATGGCGCCTTCGTGCAGGATGAACTGGCGGCCCAGGTCCTCGGGCACGCCCTGGCGTTCGACCACGCCATAGGGCGCCAGGGTGACCGGGTCGGCCGACAGATTGGCCACGGTGTCGGCGACCGAGAACATGTACTGGTCGTCGACCGAGATGACGCGGGTGAAGCGCAAACCCGCGCCGTTGTCCCAGACCAGGGTGACGGGCGTCTGCGGCGTCAGCGTCTCGCCCGAGGTCAGCGTCCAGTCGGTGTTCGGCCCCGGAACGCCGCCCGAGATGTTCTGACCCAACCAGCCGAACTGTGCGAAATAGGCATGCTCGGTTCCTTGCGGACGGAACAGCTCGACCGGCGTGTCGCTGTCCAGGGTCTCGTCGTAGCTGGTCAGAAACAGGTCATCGACGCGGGCGCCGCGCAGCGACAGCGATCCGCGCAGCGTCGGGGTCTCGATCGGCACGCGGGGTCCGGCGGCCTGGGCGGTACGGCGGTCGGTAAAGACGGGCCCCTCGGGCCGCAGCACCGTGCCCTCGGCGGCCTTCTCGGCCGGGGTCGCGCCTTGCGCCTCCAGCATCGCCTCGCGGCGTTCGGCCTGAGGCTGCAGCACCAGCATCTGGTAGCCGATCAGGATCGCCACCGTGATCACGATGAAGAGGATCGTGTTGCGCGCGTTGTCTTGCTGCATCTGGGCTTAGCGGTCCGTGTCGGAGGGGGCGCGATCTTTCGCGGCGTCTGCCGCACCCGGAGAATGGGGCGCGCCGGCGAGCCTTGTAAGGGCGGAGCGCACGTCGTCAAGCAAACGCAGCCATTCGCGGTCCGCCGTGCCCTGGCGCGCGACCAACACATAGTCGCTGCCGGCCACGCCATGCGTGGGAATGAGGGCGCGCGCGGCCTCGCGCAGGCGGCGCTTGGCGCGATTGCGGACGACCGCGCCACCAACCTTGCGCGTGGCCGTGAAGCCGACGCCGATGGCCTCATCGTTATCCGCCCGGTCCAGGCGCTGGATGACGACGGCGCCGGAGGCCTTTGAAACGCCTTTCGCGGCCGCCAGGAACTGGGGCCGCGATGTCAGGCGTCTGATTTTGACGATCTCGTCGGTCACAAGCCCTCGCTGAGGCGGGGCGAGCTGAAGCCCGATCAGGCGGTCAGCTTCTTGCGGCCCTTGGCGCGACGGCGCGCGACGATCTTCTGGCCGTTCTTGGTGGCCATGCGCGCGCGGAAGCCGTGACGGCGCTTGCGCACGAGTCGAGACGGCTGGTAGGTCCGCTTCACGGTCGGCTCCAATACAAAAAGGGCGGCGGACAAGGCGGTCCGTCGCGGGAGGCGGGCGTATAGGTCGAAAGGTCGGCGTCTGTCAACGCCGCGCCTGCGTTCCTGGAGCGAGATGCGCAAGTTCGGCCGGTTCATCCCCCTGATCGTCATCCTGGCCCTGGCCGGGCTGATCTTCGCCATGGGCTGGCATCGTTATCTCTCGCTCGACACCCTGAGGGAGCATGGCGGCGCGCTGCGGGAATTCGCGCGCGAGCACTATGCGCTCAGCCTGCTGGCCCTGGTTCTGATCTTCGCGCTGGCCACGGCCAGCGTAGTTCCCGGCGTGTTCTTCCTAACCGTCACCGCCGGCTATCTGTTTGGACCCTGGGTGGGAGGCGTGGCGACGGCCGTGGCGGCGACGCTTGGGGCGACGGTCATCTATTATGTGGCGCGCACGGCGCTGGGCGAGAGCCTGAGGAAGAAGGCGGAGGCCCACCAGGGCGGCATGCTGCAGAAAATCTGCGAAGGCGTCGATCGCGACACCTTCTCCTATGTACTGGCGGCGCGTCTGGTGGTGACGGTTCCGTTCCACCTGATCAACCTGGCGGCCGGAGTGATCTCCGCCCCCTTGCGGCCGTATCTCGGCGCTACATTTCTGGGATTGTTGCCCGCGCACCTCATCTATTGCTGGATGGGGGCGGGCCTTTCGGAGGTGCTGGCCCGGGATGCCGATCCCGACCTCACATCGCTGATGCGCGAGTTCGCCCTGCCCCTGGCCGGTGTGGCGCTGCTGGCCATCGTGCTGCCGGTCGGTTTCCGCCTGTGGCGCAGGCGTCGCGGCGAGACGGCGGCATGAGCGAAGGCCACGTCGACAGCTTGCAGGGGACTGGCAAAGCCGTCGGGGCTACGACCCGCCCCTGGATGACGCGGCTGCGGACGCGGCCTCACGCGGAGCGCGCGCCGTCTCGCCTGAAATCACCCGCTGGCCTATCGGCTCGTCTTCTTCTGCTGACGGCGGTGTTCACCGTGGCGGTAGAGGCTCTGATCGTTGCGCCGTCGGCCGCTTCCTTTCACGAGCGTTGGCTGTTGGACCGGGTTCGCGTCGCCGAGGCCGCATCGGTAGGGGTCGAGGCCCTGCCCTATTCCGAGGTCGAGGACGACACGGCCCGGCAGCTTCTGGAGATCGGCGGCGTCCAGGCCGTGGCGGTCGGCGAACAGGGCGTGCGCCGCCTGCTGCTGGAGGCGCCCATGCTCAGCCGCGCGCCAGATTTCATCGACTTGAGACAATCCGACTGGGTGGCCCGGACCCTGGATCCGTGGCGGACGCTGCTGGGTCCGGACGACCGGTCGATCCGGGTCATGGCCCGGCCGCGCTATCGCTCCGGCGACTTCATCGAGGTGATCGCCCCGGTACGGCCTCTGAAGGCCGAGCTGGGCGACTTTCTGCTGCAGAGCCTTCTGCTGTCGCTGCTGATCTCGGTGATGGCGGGCGCGGCCCTCTACGCCGCCCTGGCCTATCTGGTGCTGGCGCCGATGCGGCGGGTGACGGCCTCGATCGAGCGGTTCCGCGCCGACCCCGAGGCGCCCTCCACCGTCTCCCCCTCCGGCCGTCGCGACGAGATCGGCCGGGTGGAGGAGGAGCTGGATCGGATGCAGGAAGAGGTGCGCGGCGCCCTGCGCTCCCGCGCCCGGCTGGTGGCGCTGGGCGAGGCGGTGGCCAAGATCAATCACGACCTCCGCAACATGCTGACCTCGGCCCAGATGGCGTCAGAGCGGCTGGCCGCCTCGGCCGATCCCAATGTGGCCAAGGCCCTGCCGCGTTTGGAACGCGCCCTGAATCGGGCCGCCGCCCTGGCCCAGAACACCCTCGACTACGGCCGCTCGGAAGAGCCGCCGCCGGTGCTGGCGCGCCTGCCGCTGGCGGCCGCCCTCAACGCCGCGGCCGAGGATGCGGGGCTGGAGCGCGGCGGCGTTCGTCTGGAAAAGAAGCTGCCGGCCCGCGCCACCATCCACGCCGACGCCGACCAGTTGCACCGCATCCTGGTCAATCTGATGAAGAACGCCCGCCAGGCCATCCAGGCGGATGTCCGCCGCCAGGGCCGGGGCGTGGTCCGCGTCACGGCCAAGACCTCGGACGACCGGCTGATCCTGCGCATCGCCGACGACGGCCCGGGCATCCCCGACCGCCTGGCCGAACGCCTGTTCCAGCCCTTCGTCTCCGGCGGCGGCCAGGGCGCCGGCCTGGGCCTGACTATCTCGCGCGAACTGGCCGCCAACCACGGGGGCGTGCTCAACCTGATCGAGACGGGGCCGAGGGGCACGGTGTTTGAGCTCGCGTTGCCGGTTTAGGGAGTGGGAGAGGTGTCCGCTTTCGACCCATTGCAGTCGTTAGCGGTGGCGGTAGGGTCGCGCATGGGCGATCGAGTTCTCACAGTCGATGATCTGTTCGAC
>CAXBPJ010000066.1:0-7311 GCA_963977325.1 uncultured Brevundimonas sp.
TCGATGCGGTGATGATCCGCGCCAACCGGCACGAGGACGTCGAGAACTTCGCCCGCGTCTCGACCGTGCCGGTGATCAACGGCCTGACCGACCGCTCCCACCCCTGCCAGATCCTGGCCGACCTCCTGACCATCGAGGAGCATCGCGGCCCCGTTCAGGGCCAGAAGATCGCCTGGGTCGGCGACGGCAACAACGTCTGCGCCAGCTTCATCCACGCCGCGCCGCTGCTGGGCTTTACCCTGTCGATCGCCTGTCCGTCCGACTACCACCCCGACCTGCGCGA
This sequence comes from uncultured Brevundimonas sp., assembly GCA_963977325.1. Classification (GTDB taxonomy): domain Bacteria; phylum Pseudomonadota; class Alphaproteobacteria; order Caulobacterales; family Caulobacteraceae; genus Brevundimonas. The sequence continues at coordinate 284 of CAXBPJ010000066.1, forward strand.
CCTGGCCAGGGGCGGACCGGCGGTGACCCTGACCTCCGACCCCGAGGAGACCGTGGCCGACGCCGATGTGGTGGTGACCGACACCTGGGTCTCCATGGGGGACGCCGACTATGACGCGCGCCTCGACGCCTTCGAGGACTATGGGGTCGACGAGAAGCTGATGGAGCGGGCCAGGTCGGACGCCCATTTCCTCCACTGCCTGCCCGCCCACCGGGGCGAGGAGGTGGCCGATGCGGTCATCGACGGCCCCCGCTCCCTGGTCTGGGACGAGGCGGAGAATCGCATCCACGCCCAGAAGTCGGTGCTGGCCTGGTGCTTTGGCGCTGTCTGACGGCCGTCTTCACAAGTATCTGATATCGCTCAAGGTTCGACCTGCGCCTTAAGAACGTGCTAAGCTTTGTGAATAGGGCCGACGCCCGCGCCGCCGTCTGTGCGGCGCCTCCCCCGGCCCCTCGTTCGACCTCAAAGGAGAGCTCCATGCCCGAAGAAGGCTTCATCCAGATGTATGTGCGCGATTTCACCGCCATGGCGACGCGCATGGAGGCGGGGGCCGACGTCGAGGAGCAGGTGACCCGACGGGTCAAGGAGCTGCGCGCCCACGCCGAGATCATGGATGCCCGCAAGGCTCCCGGCCACCGTCTGGCCGTCATCGACCGTCTCACCCATGAGGGCGAGCGCATCCATGTCCGCCAAGGCCGCATCGGGCCGGAGGACAACGATCAGCTGGAACGCCGCCGCGCTTTCCTGATGCACGTCGCCGAGATGCTGGCCGACGATCAGGACGTGCACGCCGACGCGGCCTGATCGCCTTGCCGCGAGCCGCCGTCAGCGGAACGGCGGCTCGTCGAAGGCCCTGAGCTTGCGGGAGTGCAGGCCCGCGCCCTCGTCGCGCAGCATCTCCAGCGCCCGGATGCCGATCGACAGGTGCTCGGAGATCGAGCCCTCATAGAAGCGGTTGGCCTGCCCCGGCAGCTTGATCTCGCCGTGCAGCGGCTTGTCCGACACGCACAGCAGCGTGCCGTAGGGCACGCGGAAGCGATAGCCCTGGGCGGCGATGGTGGCGCTCTCCATGTCGATGGCCACCGCCCGGCTCTGGTTGAAGCGCAGGGCCGACTTCGTATAGCGCAGCTCCCAGTTCCGATCGTCGGTGGTGACCACCGTGCCGGTCCGCAGCCGCCGCTTCACCTCCTCGCCAGGCGCGCCCGAGATGTGTTTGGAGGCGTCATACAGGGCGCGCTGCACCTCGGCGATCGAGGGGATCGGGATGTCCGGCGGCAGGACGGCGTCCAGCACATGGTCGTCGCGCAGATAGGCGTGGGCCAGAACATAGTCGCCGATGGTCTGCGAGGGCCGCAGGCCGCCGCAGTGACCAATCATCATCCAGGCGTGGGGGCGCGTCACAGCCAGGTGGTCGCAGATGGTCTTGGCGTTCGAGGGGCCCACCCCGATGTTGACCAGGGTCACGCCGTTCGCGCCCGGCGCGGTCAGGTGATAGGCTGGCATCTGATGCCGCCGCCAGGCGGTGTCGGAGATGGCCAGCTCAGGGTCGGGATTATCGCGCGTCACCACCATGCCGCCGGCGCAGGCCAGGGTCTCGTAGGGGCTGTCCGGATCGGCCAGTTGGGCGCAGGCCCAGCGCACGAACTCATCGACATAGCGGTGATAGTTAGTGAACAGCACCCAACTCTGGACGTCGCCGACCGAGGTGCCGGTGTAGTGCCTGAGCCGCGCCAGTGAGAAGTCGGTGCGCAGCCCGTCGAACTGCGACAGTGGGAAGTCCTCGGTCAGGTCGAACAGGCCGTCGGAGATTTCGTCCCCGATGTGGGCCAGGTCGGTGGTGGGGAACCAGCGGGCGATGGCGGCGGTCATCGAGGCGTCAAGCGCCACATCCGAGCCGTCCAGCACATAGGGGAAGGGGATTTCCTGATCCGACGGTTCGACCTTGAAGGTCGCGCCGTAATCCTGGGCCAGCAGGGTCAGCTGTTCGATCAGATAGGCCCGGTAAAGGTCCGGCCGGGTGACGGTGGTCGAATAGACGCCGGGCCGCGACATGCGGGCATAGGCGCGGGCTTCGAGATTCGGGGGCCGTTCGCCGAACCAGCTGACGGTCAGTTTGGGATAGGCGAACAGCCCGTTCGCCCGGGCCTCGGGATCGGCGCGTTCGCCTGTATCGAGGAAGGTGCGCACGGCCTGGCGCAGGTTCTGGACGGAGCGATCGTAGAGCTCTTGCAGGCGGTCCAGCGCCGCCTCTGGGGTCATGTGTTCTGTCATGGCCTCCTCTAGCGGAGGATCGTGACGGTTTCGAGGGGGCTAGAGCACCCCGTCGAAGAAGCCGGCGACATCAGCCAGCACCGGGGCCTTGTTGCGGAACAGCGGCGAGAAGGTCGCGATCAGGTCGGCGTGATTGAGACCCTCATAGAGCTTGCGTTCGACCGGGACGCCCAACTCCCGCAGGCGGGCGGACATCAGGAGGGTGTCCTCGGCATGCACCGTCTCGTCGCCCGTGCCGTGGCCCAGCCAGATCGGCGGGGCGTCGGCGCGTGCGAAATGGATCGGCTGGGTCTGGAGCGGGTCGGGCGCCTGACCGAAGGCGTCGATGGCGGACTTCACGTTCAGGGGCAGGAACTCATAGGGACCGGCCAGCCCGGCCGCCGCCTTGATGACGTCGGGCGCGCCGGCCGCCGCCATGTAGCGCCGGTCTAGGGTGATCATGAGGGCCAGGTGAGCCCCGGCGGAATGACCCAGCACCCCCAACCGGTCCGCGTCGGCGCCCCATTCGCGCACCCGGGCGCCGACAAAGGTCGTGGCGGCGGCCGCGTCCTCGATGAAGGTCGGAAATCGCACCTCTGGCACGAGCCGGTAGTCCGGCACGGCCACGACGAAGCCGCGCGAAGCCAGGGCCTGGGCCGCCCATCCGTATTGATCCTTCGATCCCGCCGCCCAGCCGCCGCCGTAGAAGAAGACCAGCAGGGGCCAGTCGCCGCCGCCCTCGGGACGGCCGCGCGGCGCATAGATGTCGAGGGTCTGGCGGTCGTGGTCGCCATAGGCCACGTCTCGCGCGATCCGGCCCGCCCCCCGATCCCTGGGGCCCAGCGCGTTAAGTGCGCCGAGCGGCGAGCAGGCGGCGACGAGCGCGCCGAGGGTGGGGGCCAGAAATCCGCGTCGGGTCATCGGGAAGATACGAACCAGGCGCCGATCCGGTTCACCGCGCCGAAGCGATCAGGGCGCCGCAGTTGGCGTCTTCCGCCAGCCCCGGATCGACGAAGGGCAGCAACGCCACCAGCGGATTGACCAAGGCGCCAAGCGCGCCGGCGAGGCCGCCCTGAGTCACGAGATCCGAGGTGTCGACGCCGACCTGGGGCGACACCAGCGAGCCCTGCACCGTGATCGGCGCCCAGGCGCGCAGCAGACGCGGCTGTTTGGTTTCCCCGTCCAGCCTCAGGTTCAGGGTCTCGCTCTCCAGATTGATGGTCCCGGTTCCCTGGGTCAGCACGACGTCGGTGTCGATGACCAGCGTCCGGGCCGTGGCCGTGCCGTTCTGGACGGCGAAGTCGGCGACGCCGCAGCGGATCGGCGTGACAGAGCGGTCGCCGCTGAACAGGCGCAGCAGCCCCGCGCTGACGTTGATTCCCAGCAGTTCGGCGAAGGCGCGCCGCATCTGGCCCTGGGGCACCACCAGGCTGAGGTTTCCGTCGGCGTTCGAGGCCAGGTCATGCAGCGACGCCCCCGGGCCTTCCAGCCGCGCCCGCCCCAGCGCCACGCCCGTGACGGTCGGCGCGCCGTTCCGGGCCGGGATGATCGCCTCCAGCGGGTAGCCGGCCAAGCGGAAGTCAAGATTGGTATAGGGAACATCGCGTGTGGCGTTGATCCGGGCCGCGCCGCGCAGGGCGCCGCGGTTGAAGGCGAAGGCGACCGGATCGAGATTCAGGATGCCCTGGTCGAGCGCCGCGCCCAGTTCGACCTCGCGAACCTCGAAGTCGTTCCGCTTGACGCTGGCGGCGCGATAGCTGAGCCGCCCATCCATCCTGCGCAGGCGATCGACCTGCAGCGGCGCGTCCGGCAGGAGGCGGCTGGGCGAACCCGAACTGGCCACCGTCCCGGAAGAGGTGACCTGGGGTTGGGCGCCCAGGACCGCCGCCAAGTCGTCGATATCCAGGGCGCGCGAGGCCAGGTCCGCCTCCACGAAGAGACGGTCGTTGACCCGGTCCACGGCCAGATCGCCGCCAAGGTCCGAAGAGCCCACGCGACCGGCGAAGTCGTTGAAGGTCCAGCGACTGCGGTTGCGCTCCAGCTTGCCGTCCAGACGGTAGGGCGGGGTGTTGGGCGCGGCGATGCCGGTGATCAGATAGAGGTCGTTGAGGTCGCGACCTTCCAAGGTCAGGTCCGCGGTAAACCGCCTGAGGTCGAAGGGTCGCGTGATGGCTCCGTCGGCGCTGACCGTCGTGCCCGCCCCGGTCAGTTCGGCGGTGAAGCCGTAGGGGCGATTACGCCGCACATTGATGAAGGGCGCGCCGCGCACTCGGAGCTTCAGGGGCTCGCCGTTCAGCGAGCCCTCGCCGATCAGCCGAAAACCGACGCGCTCGCCGTCCTCTTCGAACCCTTCGGCCGTCTCGCGCGCATCGACCCGGGCGTCGAGCGTCAGGTTACGCGCCCGCTCGGTGAACCGCAGGCGGCCCTCGCGGATGGTCAGGCGCTGGATGGCGGGCAGATTCTGACCAGAGTCGTCGGTCCGATCAGGATCCAGCGCCCAGCTCTGCCGCCCCTCCTCGTCGATGATCAGCACCGCGTCCGGCCGCGTCACGGTCAGGGCCGGCACCTCGATCTGACCGGCCAGCAGCTTGCGCAGGCGGGCCGAGGCCTCGATCTGGCCGACCCTAAGGGTGTCCTGCTCTCTCGCCCAGTCCGGGCCGCCAATGCGCAGCGCTTGGACGCTGACGCTGGGCGTCCAGCTGAACAGGTTCACGTCCAGGTCGCCCGCCAGCACGATCTCGCGGTCGTATTTGGCCGAGGCCCAACGGCCGATGGGTCCCCTCAGCCAGTTCCAGTCGAACAGCAGCAGGAACACCACCACGGCCAGCACCAGGGCCAGGGCGATGCCGGCGGCGGTCTTCTCGGGCTTGCCCGGGCGACGAAAGCCGGCCGTCACCGGATCGTTGGCGAGGGCCCAGTCGTAGTAGCCGCGCGCGCGGGTGCGACCGCCCGCCCAGCCCTCGCCGAGGCGTCGGCGCCAGGCCTCTGTGTCGAAACGGCGCTTGGGCGAAGGGTCGGCCATCGACCCGCAACGCCTGACACGCGCCGGGGTGGCGCCGTGCCGCAATTTTGGCGATCAGCCCCCGGCGCGCGCCTTGGCCCACTTCTCCAGCCAGTGGATGTCGTAGTCGCCCGAGAGGATGTCGGGTTCGGCCAGCAGGCGCTGGAACAGCGGGATGGTGGTGTCGACCCCGCCGACGACCATCTCGTTCAGGCTGCGCTTCAGCCGGGCGACGCACTCCTCGCGGTCGCGACCGTGAACGATCAGCTTGCCGATCAGGCTGTCATAGTAGGGCGGGATCGAATAGCCGGCGTAGATGGCGCTATCCAGACGAACACCCAGCCCGCCGGGCGCGTGGAAGTCATTCACCAGTCCCGGCGACGGCGTGAAGGTGTCGGGGTTCTCGGCGTTGACCCTGACCTCGATGGCGTGTCCCTCGAAGTGGATGTCATCCTGGGTGAAGCTGAGCGGCAGGCCGGCGGCGACGCGGACCTGCTCGCGGACCAGATCGACGCCGGTGATCATCTCGGTGACCGGATGCTCGACCTGCAGGCGGGTGTTCATCTCGATGAAGAAGAACTCGCCGTCCTCCCACAGAAACTCGATGGTGCCGACGCCCAGATAGCCGATGGCGGCGATGGCCTGGTTGACCGTCTCGCCGATCTTAGCGCGGCCCTCGGCGGACAGGGCGGGGGAGGGGGCCTCCTCCAGTACTTTCTGGTGGCGGCGTTGCAGCGAGCAGTCGCGCTCTCCCAGGTGCACCACATTGCCGTGGCTGTCGGCGATGACCTGAATCTCGATGTGGCGTGGCTTCTGGAGGTAGCGCTCCATATAGACCGCGCCGTTGCCAAAGGCCGCCTTGGCCTCGGACTGGGCGGTCTGCACCGCCTCGACCAGGTCGTCGGGGGTCAGGGCGACCTTCATGCCGCGTCCGCCGCCGCCGGCCGCCGCCTTGACGATTAGGGGAAAGCCGATCGACTTGGACGCTTCGATGGCGGCCTCGACCGTCTCGACCTCGCCGTCCGAGCCGGGAACGACCGGAATCCCGGCGTCCATGACCGTCTTCTTGGCGGTGATCTTGTCGCCCATGACGCGGATGTGCTCGGGCTTGGGCCCGATGAAAGTCATGCCGTGGGCCTCGACGATCTCGGCGAACCGCGCGTTCTCGCTGAGGAAGCCATAGCCGGGGTGGATCGCCTGGGCCCCGGTGATTTCGGCGGCCGCAATGATCGAGGGGATGTTCAAATAGGATTTGGCCGCCGGAGCCGGGCCGATGCAGACGCTCTCGTCGGCCAGCCGCACCCACATGGCGCCGCGATCGGCCTCGGAGTGCACCGCAACCGTGGAGATGCCCATCTCCTTGCAGGCGCGGTGGATGCGGAGCGCGATCTCGCCGCGGTTGGCGATCAGGACCTTGGTGAACATCGTGGGCCTCAGGCCTCGAGCAGGACGAGAGGTTCGCCGAACTCGACCGGCTGGGCGTCGCCGACCAGAACCTCGGCCACGACGCCGTCGCGCGGCGACTGGATCGGGTTCATGGTCTTCATCGCCTCGACGATCAGCAGCGTCTGGCCCTTCTTCACCTTGTCCCCGACCTGGATGAAGGCCGGCGCCTCGGGCGAGGCCTGCAGATAGGCCGTGCCGACCATGGGCGATTTCACCTCCTCGCCGGCGCGCGGCAGGATGGTGGCGGGGTCAGAGGGCATGGAGGCCGGCGCGGCGGCGAGCGTGGGCGGCGCGCTCGGGGCCGGAGCCGCGAGAGGAGCCGGGGCATAGG
>CAXBPJ010000067.1:0-7288 GCA_963977325.1 uncultured Brevundimonas sp.
ACAGCCAGCTGGCCCCCAAACGCACCGAACTGGCCTCGGCGACGCAAATCTATCAGCCGAGCGCTCCCCAAATCCGTCAATTGCGCCAGGAGATCGCCGCGTTGGAGGCCGAGCGCGCCCGCGCCGTTGCCGCCGCCATGTCGTCGCCCGGCGAAGGCGCCGCCGCCGGCCAGATCGAAGCCCAGGCCGTGCTGATGGACTATGAGTTCGCCCAGCGCGCCTATCAGACGGCTCTGGAGGCCGGCGAGGCGGCGCGGCGTCAGGACATGACGGACCGCAAATACGTCATCGCCTACGTCCCGCCGGAATTGCCGCAGACCAATGACCGCTGGAGCCGGCTCAGCAACGTTCTGGCCCTCCTTATCGCCTCGGCTCTGATCTGGAGCATCGGCGCCCTGACCTATTCGATCATTCGGGACCACATGGAATGACCTGGGCCATGACCCTGCTCTCAAAGGCGCGTTTCGCCGTCGCGGCGCTCGTCGTCGCTCCCGTCCTGCTCGTGGGGTCCATGGCCGGGGCGCAAGCCCAAGGCAATGCCGCGCCGGTCCAGGCGCCTACGACGGAGCGATCCGTTCTGGGTCCCGAGGCGCTGGTTCGCGACGAGGCCCGGGGCGTTCGTCCGCCGCCGCTGGGCTCTGAGCTGTTCCTGTCCACGCCGGACGACACCGACAACACCATCGTCGACGCCGGCTATGTGCTGAAGCCCGGCGATCGGGTCAGGGTCACCCTCTACGGCCTGGTCGACAATGATCAGGAGTTGACCATCGACAGTCAGGGCAATGTCCTGGTGCCGGGGGTCGGACCGGTACGCCTGGCCGGTGTCACCGCCGGCAACGCGCCGGGGGTGATCGAGCGCGCCAGCCGGGAAATCTATTCCGCAGGCGTTCAGGTCTATGCCTCGCCCGTGGCCGCCGCCAGCATCCAGGTGCTGGTGACGGGTCCGGTCGAACGTCCCGGGGCCTACGCCGGCGGGTCGGATGACGCCATCGTCAGCTATCTGCAGCGCGCCGGGGGCATCGATGCGGAACGCGGCAGCTACCGCCGCATCCGGGTGGTCCGACAGGGCCAGACCATCGCCGAAGCCGACATCTACGACTTCCTTCAGGAAGGCCTCACCCCTCAGGTCAATTTCCGCAACGGCGACGCCATCGTGGTGGGGGAGCAGGGCTCGATCGTCTCGGTCTCCGGCGACGTGCGCGCGCCCTATACGTTCGAGCTGGCCCAGCCGACCGGTCTGGGCGGAGAGATCATGGCCTTCGCCCGCCCGCGCCCGGACGTCAGCCACGTCGCCGTGGTCGGCGTCCGCCAGGGGCAGCCCTTCTCGGCCTATGTGCCGATGGCCGAGTTCGTGAATTTTCCGCTCTACGACGGCGACCGCGTCCAGTTCGAGAGCGATGTGCGGGCGGCGGACATCCTGGTCCGTGTCGAGGGCACGGCGGGCGGTCCCTCCGTCTTCTCCGTGCCGCGCGGCTCGACCGTCGCCTCGGTGCTGGCCCAGGCGCCGATCTCGCCCGAGGCCGACATGGCCAATATCTACATCCGGCGCGAAAGCGTGCGCCAGACCCAGAAGCAGCTGTTGGACGACGGCCTGGCCCGGCTGGAGCGGGCCATGTTCACCGCGCCGTCGCGAGGGCCCTCCGAAGCGGCCGCCCGGGCCCAGTCGCTGAGCTTCGTCAGCGAATGGATCGAGCGCGCCCGTCAGGTCGAGCCCCTGGGCATCCTGGCCCTGGGCGACCAGGATCTGAACGCCGTCCGGCTGGAGACCGGCGACGTCATCGTCGTGCCGGGCTATTCGCAGGTCGTGACGATCGCCGGCGAGGTCAATGCGCCCCAGACGACCATCTTCACAGGCCGCAGCAATATCAGCGACTATGTGAGGTTGGCGGGCGGCTATACGCCACGCGCGGATCGCCGCAACGTCCTGGTGTTCCGCCCCGACGGTCGCATCCGGCCCGATCGGCGGGTGCAGCCGGGCGATCGCATCCTCGTGGTCGGCAAGCCGGACTCGACCCTGCTGCCGTTCATCCGCGACCTGACCCAGACGCTGTTCCAGACGGCCGGTATCTTCCTGGCCATCGACCGCGCCGGGAACTCCGATCGCGGCGGGCGTTTTCCTGAGGCAGCCTTCTGGAAGCGAGGCGCCTACCCGATCAGTGCGTCGCGGACGGCTTGGAGGCCCGCCTCGGCCTTCGAGCCGTCGGGAGCGCCGCCCTGGGCGAAGTCGGGCTTGCCGCCCGCGCCCTGCCCGCCCATGGCCAACACCGCCGCGCGCGCGAGGTCGGCGGCGTTGACCCTGCCCGCCATGTCCGAGGTGGCGGCGACAGTCACGGCCGCCTTGCCGTCGGTGACGCCGATCAGAGCGACCACGCCCGAGCCCACCTGTTTCCTGAAATCCTCCGCCACGCCGCGCAGACCCTTGCCGTCGACGCCGTCGAGAACGCGGGCGATCAGCTTCACGCCGCCGATCTCCTCGGGCGCGGCGTTCCCGCCTGAGCCGCCCCCCAACGCCAGCTGCTTCTTGAGCTCCGCGACCTGCTTCTCCAAAGCCCGCACCGATCCGGACAGGGCCTCGACGCGGCCGGGCACATCGGCCGGCTGGACCTTGAAGTCGCGAGCCAGGCCGCGCGCCACCTTGGCTTGACCGTCGAGATGAAGGCGCGCCGGCTCGCCGGTCAGGGCCTCGACGCGGCGCACGCCGGCGGCGACGCCGGTCTCCTGCACGATCTTGAACAGGGCGATGTCGCCGGTGCGGGCCACGTGGGTGCCGCCGCACAGCTCGACCGAATAGGCCTCGTTGTCGCTGGTCAGCGACCGGCCAAGCGTCAGCACCCGCACCTCGTCGCCGTATTTCTCGCCGAACAGGGCGATCGCGCCGGCCTCGATGGCGGCCTGGGGGGCCATCAGCTTCGTCTCGGCCGGGACATTCTGGCGGATCACGGCGTTGACCTCGGCCTCGATGGCCTCGATCTCGGCCTCGGTCAGGGGCGCGTTGTGGCTGAAGTCGAAGCGGGCCCGCTCGGCGTCGACCAGCTGGCCTTTCTGGGCCACGTGCAAGCCCAGCACGTTCCTCAGGGCCGAATGCAGCAGGTGGGCGGCGGAGTGGTTCGCGCGGGTGCGCTGGCGCTTGTCCGGATCGACCATAAGGGCCATCCGCTGGCCGATCTCCAGCCGGCCGGCCGTGACCTGGATCTTGTGGACATAGAGGTCGCCGCCGGCCTGTTTGGCGGTGTCGAGCACCTCGCCGTCGCCCTCGGGCCATTCGACGCGGCCCTGATCGCCCGACTGGCCGCCGCCCTCGCCATAGAAGGGCGTTCGGTCGAACAGCACCTCGACCGTCTCGCCCGGCTCGGCGGCGTCGACCGCCTGACCGCCGTGGATGATGGCCAGGACCTCGCCGGAATCGTCCACGGCGTCGTAGCCGGTGAAGACCGTGGGGCCCAGGCGGTCGCGCAGGGCCAGCCACTCGCCGGCCTGGGCGGTCTGGCCCGAGCCCTTCCAGTTTTGCCGTGAACGCTGACGTTGCTCGGCCATGGCGGACTCATAGCCGTCCATGTCGACCGTCATGCCGCGTCGACGCGCTTCGTCTTGCGTTAAATCGATCGGAAACCCGTAGGTGTCCTGGAGGGTGAAGGCGACCCGGCCCGGGATGATGTTTGGGTTTCCCTCGCCGCCGCCTCCCAGCTTGCTCACAGCCAACACAAATCCACCGTCCAGGGCGCTGTTTGCGGCAGAGTCGAAAAGCTCCATGCCGCGTCCGAGCGTGGTGCGGAAGCGGATTTCCTCCTGCTTCAGCGTGTCCTCGACGAAGGCCTGGGCGCGTTTCAGCTCGGGGAAGGCCTCGCCCATCTCCTCGACCAGGGTCGGGACCAGGCGATGCATCAGCGGATCCGAGGCGCCCAGCAGGTGGGCGTGGCGCATGGCGCGGCGCATGATCCGGCGCAGCACATAGCCGCGGCCTTCGTTCGACGGGGTGACACCGTCAGCGATCAGAAAGGCCGACGAGCGCAGGTGGTCGGCGATGACGCGGTGGCTGGCGGCTTGGGCGCCGTCAGCCTTGGTGGAGGTGGCGTCCTCCGAAGCCGCGATCAGGGTCTGGAACAGATCGGTGTCGAACACCGAATTCTTGCCCTGCAGCACGCTGGTCATGCGTTCCAGCCCCATTCCGGTGTCGACCGAAGGCTTGGGCAGCTGGCGAACGATCTCGTCGTTCTCCTTTTCGAACTGCATGAAGACGTTGTTCCAGATCTCCACGAACCGGTCGCCGTCCTCATCGGGCGAACCCGGAGGGCCGCCGGGAACGTGGTCGCCATAGTCCCAGAAGATTTCCGTACAGGGACCGCAGGGACCATTGTCGCCCATGGCCCAGAAATTGTCAGAGCCGGCGATGCGGATGACCTTGTCGTCCGAGAAGCCCGTGACCTTCTTCCAGATCGCGGCCGCCTCATCGTCGTCGATATAAACGGTGACCAGCAGGCGGTTGGGGTCCAGGCCGAAGTCCTTGGTGACCAGGGTCCACGCGCTCTCGATCGCGTGTTCCTTGAAATAGTCGCCGAAGGAGAAATTCCCCAGCATCTCGAAGAAGGTCAGGTGGCGGGCGGTGTAGCCGACGTTGTCCAGATCGTTGTGCTTGCCGCCGGCGCGCACGCATTTCTGGCTGGAGGTCGCACGCGGATAGGGCGGTATCGCCGCGCCGGTGAAATAGTCCTTGAACGGCACCATCCCCGCGTTGACGAACATCAGCGTCGGGTCGTTCTGCGGCACCAGCGGGGCCGAGTGGACCTTGGTGTGCCCATCGGCCGCGAAATAGTCGAGGAAGGTCGAACGGATTTGTTTCAGGCTGGCCATGACGCACGCGCGGGCTGGAGGACGGCTTTCGGCGGAAAGCGGGGAGGGAACCGCGACATATAGGGCATTGCGGGCGATTGCATCACCCCGCCGTGATCGCCGGTTGGTGTCAGGCCTCGACGAACGTCTCGTCCAGCAAGGCTTCGGCCCGCTCGGCGAGAACCGGCGCCCCCTCCTCCCGCGCCACCATGGACGCCTCGGCCAGGGCCAAGCCCAGGGCTTTTTGCCCGCCAGCCTCGCGGTGCGGATCGATAGTCGCGCCAAGCCGATCTGATCGGCCGCCCAGTCGAGCGGCGAGACAGTCGGATCGTCGGCGATCAGACGGCGGCGCGCCAATCCTTCGAGGCGAAGCAGACGACCCGCGTCCGACCCGGCGATCGCGGTGGCCACGGCCAGACGCCGCTCACGAGCAACAGCGCCCAGCACCAGACCCTCACCGGCGGTCAGGGCCTCAGCCTGGGTCAGGACGGACAGGCGGCCAGGGCCGGAGGTCGCCCTTGAGGCGGGGCGGGCCAGCTCGATCGCGGCCCAGTCCAGCGGGCTGTGGTCAGGCGTGAACTGGCCGGCGGCGGCGTTGAACATCTCCTCGGCGGCGCGGGCCGAGGGGTTGTCGCGGGCCAGCCGGGCCAGGGTGGCCATGCCGACCCCGCACAGCAGGAGGGCGCGGGCGCGGGTCACCGGTCGGTGGTCGGGATGGCTATCCTGAACCAGGGCGCGCAGATCCTGACCCGCCCGGTTGAGCAGGTGCGGATCGGCCAGTCGCAGCCCGGCCCCAAGGGCCGTCGCCGCCTGATCCAACAGTAATTCGGTGGCGTCCTCGTTCAGCCCGGCGTCGCGCAGGGGCTGGACCAGCGCGCTCATGGCGTCGATCAGCGCAGGCAATTCGGGGTCGGCCGCCGCCAGCGTCTGAGCCCGCAGGGCCACGCCCGTTAGCGCCAAATCGCCCGGCGCCACGGCCTCCGCGGCTTCAAGCGCGGTGGTCAGTTCGGCGGCGCGGCTCGGTCCTCCGCGTAGGGCGACCTCCTGATAGGCCAGCCGCGCGGCCTCGACGGCGGCGCGGGCGCGAATACGGCGGGAATTGCTGGTCTGGGCAGGCTTAAGGGCCTCCCGGGCACGTTCAGCACTGAGCCGCGCACCGGTGCGGCGGCCATGTTCGCGCCAGAGGGCGGCGACCGACAGGGCGCGTTCCGAGGGCCGGCGATTGTCGGCGCGGCCGTCGATGGCGCGCCCGCGCGCCTCGCGCTCCAGCAGGCGGGCGTCGATCAGCTCAATCCAGCCGCGATCCTCGCCAGCGCGCGCCCGGGCGAACAGTTTCAGCAGGTCCTTCCCACGTTCGAACATCGCACCTCAGCCCTCGCCGCGGACGCCCAATCCCATCGCGGGAAAGGTCGCGTTCGGCGATCCGATCCCATGCAAACGCAGCGCCGCCCGGATCGTTCGCCCCCACCTTCCGGCGGATTTCGGCCGCTGTCACGGAGACTCTTTGACCAAGCACTTTCGCCGCAGACGCGCGCGGGCGATGAATGGCGTCATGACCGGGCCTCTCGCCTCCCCCAGCGCCGCCGATGTCGCCGACGCGCGACGCGCGCTCGCCGCAAATGATCTGGCGCTTGCGCGGGTCGAGGCCATGACGCCAGTGTTCGCGTGGCGCCTGCGACCGGGCGGCTTCGAAGGGCTGTTCCGCATGGTCGTCGAGCAGCAGGTCTCGGTGGCGTCCGCCGCCGCCATCTGGCGGCGGGTGATCGACGGGCTGGGTGAGGTGACGCCCGAACGGGTGCTGGCCACTGACGTCGAAGCCCTTCGGGGCTTGGGTCTGTCCGGACAGAAGGCGCGCTATGGCCAGGAAATCGCCCGCGCCCATGTCGAGGGCCGCATCAACCCGGCCTATCTGGCGCGACTGGACGACGCCGAGGCCACGGCCGCGCTGACGGCGGTCAAGGGCGTAGGGCGTTGGACGGCCGAGACCTATCTGATGTTCTGCGAAGGACGCACCGACGTCTTTCCCGGCGGCGACGTGGCTCTTCAGGAGGCGATGCGCTGGGCCGACAGGCTGGACCAGCGCCCACGCGAAATGCAGGCCTATGCCCGCGCCGCGGCCTGGGCGCCGCACCGAAGTGTCGCGGCGCATCTGCTATGGGCGTGGTACGGCGCGGTCAGGCGCGGGGAGATTTCTCTGGAGACGGCGGCGTGAATCCGGGACTGGCGATCGAACTGACCGAGCCGCGCACTGTGCTGGGGGTGCTGGATTTCGCCGGCGTGGCCGTGTTTGCGGCCACCGGCGCCCTGGCCGCCGCGCGGCTGAAGCAGGACGTTGTCACCTTCGCCTTCTTCGCCGCCATCACTGGCGTTGGCGGCGGCACCCTGAGGGACGTGTTGATCGGCGCGCCGGTCTTCTGGGTTGCGGACTGGCGCTACATGGCGGTCTGTCTGCTGGCCGCCG
>CAXBPJ010000068.1:0-7218 GCA_963977325.1 uncultured Brevundimonas sp.
ACTTCGGCTTGAACCGCTCCTGGGTGTACCAGAGGGCGTCGGCGAGGACGAGGCGGCCCTCGGCGTCGGTGTTGATCACCTCCACCGTCTGGCCGGACATGGACACGACCACGTCGCCCGGGCGCTGGGCGCGGCCATCGGGCATGTTCTCGACCAGACCCAGGACGCCCACGGCGTTGACCTTAGCCTTGCGACCGGCCAGGGCCATCATCGTTCCGGCCACGGCGGCGGCGCCGCCCATGTCCCATTTCATGTCCTCCATGCCCTCGGCGGGCTTGATGGAGATGCCGCCGGTGTCGAAGCAGACGCCCTTCCCGACGAAGGCGATCGGCTGATCGCCCTCGGCTCCGCCGTTCCATTTCATGATGGCGACGTGGCTCTCGCGCTCCGAACCCATGCCAACGGCCAGGAGGGTGCGCATGCCCAGCTTCTCGAGCTCGGCCTCGCCGAGGATTTCGACCTCAAGGCCCAGCGATTCCAGCGCCTTGACCCGATTGGCGAACTCGCCGGGGTAGAGGACATTCGCCGGCTCCGACACGAGATCGCGGGCGAAGATGACCGCGTCCGCCACCGCGGACATGGGCTCGAAGGCCGCCTTGGCCGCCTCGATGTCGTCGGTGACGATCCGCACCGTCTCGATCGACGGGACCTTCTCCGGCTTCCGCTTGGTCAGGTATTTGTCGAAGTGATAGCCGCCCAGGCGTGCGCCGAAGCCGGCCCGCGCCGCCTGCTCCGGAGACAGATCGGTGAGGTCCAGGGTGACGGTCTTCTGACCGGACAGTTTGGCGGCCTGATAGGCGACGGCCCCGATGGCCTCGGCGCCAAGGTCATCCAGCGTTCCGCTCTCGCCCGCGCCGACCAGGATGACCGACGCGGCCTTCACGCCGCCCGGGGCGCCGATGGCCAAATGGCTCTTGCCCTTGCCGGTGAAGCGGCTGGCGGTCATGGCGCGCTTCACCGCGCCGTCGGCGGCATGATCCAGGGCGGCGGCGACGCCGGAAAGATCGCCCTCGTGAACGGGGATCGCGAGGATCTGCGCCTCGCCCGGCTGGGCGACGAATTCGATGTTCATGTACGCTATGCGTGGCCGGACTTCTTGGGTCCGGTCCTCCTTGAGGCTCGGGCTTTGGACAGGGCGCCTTTGGAGCGCCGTCGAGATGGACTACATGCCTCCTGAACCGTCGGGCCGCAACCGGCGCCGATGGACCCGCATGCGCCTGATCCAGAGATATCTGTTCCGCCAACTGGCGCTGTCCGTGACGGCGGCTTGCGCCGCCTTGATCGGCATCGGAATCCTGTCCCAGAGCCTGGACCAGCTCGAGATCATCGTCGAGCGCGGCCAGTCGGCCTTCACCATGGCCAAGCTGACCCTGCTGGCCACGCCGCAACTGATCAGCCTGATTCTGCCCATCGGTCTGCTGGTCGGCGCGCTGATCGCCCTGTCGCGGCTACAGCGGGAGAACGAGCTGACCGCCGCCTCGGCGGCGGGGATGACGCGCTGGTCGCTGATCTCGCCGGCGGTGCGGCTGGCCGTGATCACGGCGGTGCTGGCCCTGTTCGTCAATCTGTTCGTTCAGCCGGGCGCCCAGCGCGAGGCGCGGCGCACCGCCTTTGAGATCCGCACCGACCTGGCCGCCCTCCTGGTCGAGGAGGGCCGCTTTGTTCAGGGACCGGGCGGCATCACCGTCTATGCCCAGCAGATCGAGCAGAACGGTCTGATCAACAACCTGTTCGTCTATCTGCGCGACGGCGACGAGGTGGCGACCTGGAACGCCGGTCGGGCCCGCTTCACGCGGATCGATGATCGACCCTATCTGATCCTGCAGAACGGCTCGATGCAGCAATATTCCAGCCGGGGCGTGCTCAACCACTTCGCCTTCCAAGAATATCCGTTCGACCTGACGCCCTTCGCCGAGACCGACGAGACGGTGCGGTTCAAGGATTCGGACCTGTGGCTTCCTGAGCTGCTGAACCCCTCGACCGAACAGCTGGAGCGGGCCGGTACGCGCAATGAGCTTCTGGCCGAGGCCCACGCGCGGCTGTCCTCGCCGCTTTACGCCCTGACAGCCGTGGCTCTGGCGCTGTTCGCCATTTTGGGCGGGCCGTTCAAGCGGACCGGCTATGGGCGGCGTATCGCCTTCGCGGCGACGGCCTTCCTGATCGCGCGGGTCGCCGGCTATGGCGTGGTCGCGGCCAGCGCCTGGAACCCGCTGCTGGCGGTGCTTCAGTACGCCATCCCGCTGGGGGTGGCCTTCTGGGCCATGCAGCCGGTGCTGCGCGGTCGTCTCAGGCGCTCCAAGCGGGCGCGGATCGCGGCCAAGCTGGGCCGGATGCGGCGGGCGAGGGCGACGGCATGAGCTGGCGGCTGCTGCGCATCGAACGCTACGTCCTGAGCCAGACCCTGGCGTCGCTGGGCGGCGCCCTGGCGATCATCGGGTCGCTGGTGCTGCTGATTGACTTCGTGGAAGTGTCGCGTTCGGTCGGATCAGACGCCGACCTGCCGGCCATCCGCATCCTGGGGCTGACCCTGCTGAAGAGCCCGGCGGTGATCGTCGAGCTTCTCCCCTTCGTCTTCCTGTTCGGGACGTTGGCGGCCTTTGTCGGATTGAACCGGCGCAGCGAACTGGTGGCCATGCGGGCGGCGGGCGTCTCGGCCTGGCGTTTCGTCTTCCCGGCGGCCGCGGCGGCTCTGCTGATCGGGGCCCTGACCACGACCGTGTTCAGTCCCCTGGCCTCCTCCGCCGACGGTCTCTACGAGCGCCAGCGGGCGCGTATCTCAGGAGATGTCACCCGGGCCGAGGCGGAGGCCGTCTGGCTGCGTGAAGGGACCGATGATCGACAGGTGGTGATCCGCGCCGCGCGGCAAAACCGGGCCGCCGGCCGGCTCGAGGACGTCAGCTTCTTCGTCTATGTGGTCCAGCCCGGCGGCGCGCTGGAGTTCTTCGAGCGGATCGACGCCGCTACCGCCACCCTTGTTTCGGGCAGCTGGCGGCTGACCCAGGCGGTCGGTGGCGGACCGGCGCAGCAGAGCCGCACCTACGCCACCCTCGACCTGCCCTCGACCCTGTCGCCGGACGAGGCCTTCGACCGTCTGGCCGATCCGGATTCGACGCCGTTCTGGGCCCTGCCGGGACAGATCGGCCGGATCGAGCAGGCCGGCTTTTCCGCCACCGCCCATCGGCTGAAACTGCAGCAGCTTCTGGCCACCCCCCTGATGCTGGCCGCCATGTCGATCCTGGCGGCGGCCTTCTCCTTGCGCCTCATGCGGCTGGGCGACATGGCCAAGATGATCGGCGCGGCGGTGCTGCTGGGCTTCGGCTTCTTCTTCGCCAATCAGTTCGCCGCCGCCATGGGCTCGGCCGAGGTGATTCCGCCGATCGTCGCCGCCTGGCTGCCGCCCATTCTGATGGGCCTGTCCGCCTTCACCTTGCTCTTCTATACCGAAGACGGCTAACCCCGCCGTCGGGGGATCGTCGCGCCGATGGCTGGCGGAGTGAGCATGTTGAGAGGCGCGCGCGCCATCCCCGGATCGGGCCGTAAGACGGCCACGCGCGCGGCGCTCTTGGCCGGTTGCGCGCTGACGATCATGGCGTCTCCCTCCTGGGCGTCCGACGAGGTGATCCAGACCGCGCGGCCCCCCCTGCCCGCCCCCGAGGACGCCGCTCCGATCGAGGACGGTCTTGGGGACGAGGGCGTCTATCTGGACGCCGACAGCGTGACCCGAGTCGGCGATGACGATCAGACCCTGGTCGCCGAGGGTCTGCGCGAGCGCGTGCTGGCGCGATTCCAGGGGCGGACCCTGCGCGGTCGACGCATCGCCTATGACCTCGACACCGGCGCCGCCGTGGGCGAGGGCGAGGTCGAGCTGGTCAATCCGGACGGCACGGTGGTCTATGCCTCGCTCCTGGAGCTGGACAGCGATCTGGTGGCGGGCGTCGCCGTCGATTTCGCGGCGCGCCTGGGCGGGCACAACAAGCTGATGGCCGCCACCGCGGTGCGTCGCTCCGAAACCGTCAACGAGCTGAACTACGCCCTGTTCACCCCCTGTCCGATCTGTGACGACGAAGGGAATTTCAAACAGCCGACCATTTCGGTCCAGGCCGAGCAGGTCGTTCAGGATCAGGAGCTTCGGGCGATCCTGTATCGCAACGCCCTGTTTCGCGTGGCCGGCGTTCCGGTCTTCTACCTGCCGGTTTTCTGGCACCCGGATCCGTCGGTGGAGCGGGCCTCGGGCTTCCTGACGCCCACGATCGATTTCAACGACCAGCGCGGGCTGTCCTACGAGCAGCCCTATCTGATTGTCGTTTCGCCGTCCGAGGACTGGACGATCAGTCCCCAGTTCAATTCCAAGGTCGCGCCATTCCTGAATCTGGGCTGGCGGCGCCATTTCGGCGACGGCATCGTCACCGCCCGGGCCGGTTACACCTATGAGGAAGCGTTCGGCGACATCATCGCCGACGGCGACCGCAGGGCCGACCACCGCGGCTATCTGCTGGCCGAGGGACGGTTCGATCCCGAAGGGGCCTGGCGCTGGGGCTTCACGGCCGAGCGGACATCGGACAAGGTGCTGTTCGACCGGTACGACATCGTCGATCCCTATCAGGACAACGGACTGTACTTCGGTGACTCTCGACGCCTGATCTCCCAGGTCTATGCCGAGCGTCAGACCGAGCGCAGCTATGTGTCGGTGGCCGCCCTGGCCATCCAGAGCCTTAGGCTGAATCCGCCCGGTTTTTCCGGCGGCGTGTTTGAGGACGACGGCACCCTGCCCATCGTGGCGCCCCTGATCGACGCGCGCTGGTCGCCGGAACGGGAATACTGGGGCGGTCGGCTGGCGTTGCGCGCCAGCTCTGTGGCCCTGACCCGCGAGGACTATGTCGGGGCGCCGATCCTGCGGCCTGGAACCGAGCTGATGGGCGCGCTGAACGGCGAGCCCGGCCTGCCCGGTGTCGACAGCCGTCGCCTGACCCTTCAGGGCGAATGGCGTCGGGTGCTGATCGCGCCCATCGGGCTACGCTACGAGCCGTTCGTCGATGTCCGCGCCGACGCCTATTCGATCTCCGACCTGCCCGTGACCCTGGGCGGCGAGAGCGACGCCACGGTTACGCGCGGCCGCGTCTCGGCCGGTCTGGACGTCAGCTATCCGTTGCTGCGTCGTTTCGACGACGCCGACCTGGTGATCGAGCCCATGGCCCAGCTACTGGCCTCGACCCGGCCGGACAACGACCCTCGCATTCCCAACGAAGACGCTCAGGCGATCGAGCTGGAAGAGGCCACCCTGTTCCGTGTCGACCGTTTCGCCGGTCAGGACCTGATGGAGGGTGGCCTCAGACTAACGCTGGGCACGCGCGCGACCCTCCGTTGGGACAATGGGCGCAATCTGTCGGTCTTCCTGGGTCGCAGTTTCCGCGATGAGCCGGAGGACGACTTCCGGGCGGTCGTGCCAGACCGGCCGAGCCAACTGTACGACCCGACTGGCCTGCGGGACCCGGCGTCCGACTGGGTGGTCACGACCACCTTCTCTCCGACCGAACGCGTCCGCGGCTGGGCCCACGCCCAGGTTGACGACGGCGGGACGATGCGCAGAGCCGAAGCCACGGTCGACGCCACCTGGTCGCGCCGCAACATGGCGTCCCTCAGTTACATCCTGGACCGCACCAATCCTGTTCCCGGGCCGCTGAACCGCAATTACGAGTTCGTGCAGGTCGCGGGGCAGCAGTTCGTCTGGCGTGACTGGGGCGTCGTCGGGCGCGCCGTCGGCGACCTGGAGACCGACACCCTGACGCGCGCCGAGGCCGGGCTTCTTTATGAAGACGAATGCCTTAGGTTCGAAATCGGCTATCGGCGGGACAATACGCGTCTGGACCTCGACGGACCCCGCACCGGCATATTCGTCCGCCTAACCCTCGCCACTTTTGGCGGTTCAGGCTATCAGCCTAGCGACATGCGGTGACGGCCGGGCGCGACCCCGTGCGCGAGGCTCGACTTTGTCGCTCACGCCGCCGCCGCGGCCTTAGGGAAGACGACCTTTGATCAGACTGAGTATCGCGACCGTGGGTGTGGCCATGGCGGCCCTGATCGCCGCCTCCCCCGCCGTGTCCCAGATCACCGCCCAGCCGGCGCCCGCGGCGCAGCCGCCGGTGGGAGCGCCGGTGGATCCGGCCGCCGAGCAGGCGCCGCGCGTGGCCCAGCCGGTCGAGCCCGAGTTCCAGTTGGCTGAGGGCATCGTGGCCCTCGTCAACGACGACCCCATCACCAGCTACGACTTGCGTCAGCGCATGCTGACCCTGATCGCCGAGACCCAGGCCCAGCCGACCGAAGAAACCATTCCGCTGATCCAGCGCCAGGCGCTTCAGGCGCTGATCGATCAGCGCCTGCAGTGGCAGGAGGTCCAGCGCTATGTCGATCAAGTGCCCGCCCTGACCGATGAGGAGGTGGAAGCTCAGATCGCCTCGATCGCACAGCAGGCCGGCACGACGCCGCAAAACTATCTCGCCTATTTCCAGCAGGCGGGCATCCGTCCTGAGACCATCCGCGAGCAATTGCGCGTCGAGGGCAGCTGGCGACGTCTGGTCGGCGCCCGGTTCAACCAGCGCGCCACGGTCAGTCGGAACCAGGTCCAGCAGACGCTGGCCCGGCTCAATGAGAACCAGGCCAAACCGCAGTATCTGATCGGCGAAATCTTCATCGACGCGTCGCGCGTGGGCGGTCAGCAGGCGGCTCTGGGCGGCGCGCAGCAGCTGTTCGACCAGATCGTCGGCGGAGCGCCGTTCCAGGCGGTCGCCCAGCAGTTCTCCGCACTGCCGACGGCCGCCAGTGGGGGCGACGCCGGCTGGCTGCTGCTTGAAGAGGCGCCGATCGCCATCCAGCCCGCCTTGCAGAACATGCAGCCGGGTCAGGTTTCGCGTCCGATCACTGCCCCGGGCGGGGTCTGGCTGGTTTACATGCGCGACCGGCGCGATGGCTCGTCCGCCCAGCTGGCGACTTTGCGTCAGATCATGATCCCGGCGCCGCAAACGGCGTCGGATGCCGAGGTGGCGGCCGCGACCTCGAGTCTGGAAGCCCTTCGCGCCGGTCTGACCTGCGACAACATCCTGGAACGCGGGCGCGCCACTGAAGGCGTCACCGCCGCCGATCTGGGCGAGGCTGACGTCGCGGATCTGGCTCCGCAATTCCAGCAGTTCGCGCGCACGGGCGAAATCGGCTCGGTGTCCAGCC
>CAXBPJ010000069.1:0-7207 GCA_963977325.1 uncultured Brevundimonas sp.
TCCCGCCTGATCTCCGCCAGGGCCGCTTCCAGATCGGCGGCCAGACCGGCGTTATGCGCCCTGATCAGTCCCATGCCGACGCCCACCCCGACGTATCGTCCCGCGCGGGTGACGACGAAGGCGGCCATAAGGGTCGCGGCCGAGCCGCCCAGCATCGAGGCCGGAAGGCTGTCCAGCTGGAGGCCCGCCTCGAACATCGGCGGTTCGGGATCCATGAGGTCGACGGCGCGTCGCGCGCGGCACAGACTGTGACCGAAGGGACCGGCCAAGGTCATCAGGAAGGCGTCTCGGGAAACCAGACCCAGAGGTCGGTCGTGATCCACGACGGGTATGGCCAGAAGGGAGGGGTCGGCCTTGAAGCGCGCCAGCAGTTGCGCGCCCTCGACATCCGGCGCGACCGGCTCAACCTTCTCGACGCAGCACTCAATGGTCGGCATTTCAGCCACACTCTTACCCACCCACTTATGCTCACCTAGAGGCCAGGGCTTGAGGATCGGTTAAGCCCTGATTAGGCGCACGGGTCCGCTTGGTGTATGAGCCCGCACCTTAAGTGAACCTGTCCAGTCCTTCCGCATGCGCGCGGCCATCCGGCCGACCGCAGGGTCGTCATGAGCCAAGTCGAACCGAACCCATCCGAAACCGCCGCCTTGGTCCTGTTCTCCGGGGGCCAGGACAGCGCCACCTGCCTGGCCTGGGCGTTGCAGCGGTTCTCGCGCGTCGAGACGGTGGGCTTTGACTACGGCCAGCGGCATGTGGTGGAGATGCAGGCGCGGCTGGCGGTGCGGGACGGCATGGCGCGGGCCCTGCCGCAGTGGGCCGGACGGCTGGGGCCGGACCATGTGGTCGACCTGACCGGCTATGGTCGGATCGCCGACAGCGCCCTGACCGCCGACCGGGCCATCGAGATGGACGAACGCGGTCTGCCGACCACCTTCGTGCCGGGGCGCAACCTGATCTTCCTGACGGCGGCCGCCGCGCTGGGCGACCGGCGGGGGATCACGACCCTGGTCGGCGGCATGTGCGAGACGGACTACTCCGGCTATCCCGACTGCCGCGCCGACACCATCGAGGCCATGCAGCGGGCGCTGGCCCTGGGCCTGGATCGGCCGATCGTGATCGAGACGCCGCTGATGCGGATGACCAAGGCCGAGACTTGGGCGCTGGCGGAGCGGATCGGCGGCGAGGGCCTGGTGCGGCTAATCGTTGAGGAAAGCCACACCTGCTACCGCGGCGACCGCGCGGACCATGCCTGGGGCGCCGGCTGTGGCGAGTGCCCGGCCTGCGAACTGCGGGCGGCGGGCTACGAACAGTGGGCGGCCGGGCGATGAGCTATGCCGTCAAGGAAATCTTCCTGACCGTGCAGGGCGAGGGCGGTCAGGCCGGGCGGCCTGCGGTCTTCCTGCGGTTCTCGGGCTGCAATCTGTGGAGCGGGCGCGAACAGGACCGGGCCACGGCCGTCTGCGACTTCTGCGACACCGATTTCGTCGGCTTCGGGCCGGACGGCGGGCGGTTCGCAGCCGCCGAGTCTCTTGCCGAGCGCGTCGCCGGCCTGTGGCGTGGCGGGGAGAGGAGCCCGCGCCTCGTGGTCTGCACCGGCGGCGAGCCTCTGCTGCAACTGGACGCCGACCTGATCGCGGCGCTGAAGGCGCGGAGCTTCGAGATCGCGGTGGAGACCAACGGCACCATCGCGGCGCCGGACGGCATCGACTGGATCTGCGTCAGTCCCAAGGCCGATGCGCCGGTGGTCCAGACCACGGGCCAGGAGCTGAAACTGGTCTATCCGCAGGCCAAGGCCATGCCGGAACGGTTCGAGGGGCTCGATTTCGAGCGATTCTGGCTGCAGCCGATGGACGGGCCGGACATCGCCGCCAACACCGCCGCCGCGCTCGACTATTGCCTCTCTCACCCGCGCTGGCGGCTGAGCATCCAGACCCACAAGCTGATCGGCGTCCGCTGACGCTCACCATGACCATGACCGCACCTGTCTTTGAGATCACCAAGGCCGCCACCTTCGACGCGGCGCATCACTTCCCCAACGAGCCCGACGGCAGCCCCTATCGCCGCATGCATGGCCATTCCTTCCAGGTGGAGGTGTCGGTCCGGGGCGAGCGGCTGGACGCCAACGGCTGGGTCGCCGACCTGGGCCGCTTGGACCGCGAGCTCAGGGCGGCGGCGGCCGAACTGGACCACGGCCTGCTGAACGACCATCCGGGGCTGGAGCTGCCGACGCTGGAGAACCTTTGCCTGTGGTTCGTCGAGCGGCTGAAGGGCGACTGGCCGGGCCTGTCGCGCGTGGTGGTTTCGCGCCCGACCATCCATGAGCGGTGCAGCCTGACGCTCTGACCCATCAGTGGGCCGAAAAAAAAGCCCGGCGCGACGGCCGGGCTGAGAATCAGTTGGTGATGGTGGGTGTCCTCGAAGAAGACAGCCTGTGAGTGCCTGATCATGGTTAACGAGTGGTGAAGAGAGCGGTCTTGACCATTATTCCCCTCACCGACCCGGCCGACCCGCGCATCGCTGATTACCTGAACATCCGCGAGCGCGATCTGGTGGGGCGGCGCGGGCGGGTGGTGATCGAGGGGCGGGTGGTGCTGGAGACGCTGCTGTCACCGGCGTCGCGGGCCCGACCGCTGTCGGCCCTGATCGCGGCGCATCGGATCGAGGCCTTGAGCGATCTGCTGGCGCGGATGCCGGAGGCGGCGCCGGTGTTCGCGGCCGAGCAGGCGGTGATGGACGCCGTGGTCGGATTCCCCATTCACCGCGGCATCCTGGCCATGGCCGACAGGCCCGCCGATCTTACGCCCGGCGAGCTGTTGGCCGAAGCGCCGGACGACGCCGTCGTGGTGGTCGCGGCGGGGGTGTCGAACCACGACAATCTGGGCGGCATCCTCAGGAACGGCGCCGCCTTCGGCGCGCATGGGGTGATGCTGGACGACCGCTGCTCGGACCCCTTCTATCAAAGCGGTCAGGGTCTCGGTCGGGGCCGCGCTCCGGCTGCCGCTGTCGACGGGCCGGCCGATCGGAAAGCTGCTCGACGCGCTGACGACCTCCGGCTTCGAGCCGCTGGCGCTCAGCCCCGGCGGCGAGACGCCCCTCCACGCGCTCCGGCCTGGCGGTCGTCGCGCCCTGATCCTGGGCGCTGAAGGGCCGGGCCTGTCGGCGGAGGTGCTGGCCCGCTGCCACACCGTCGCCATCCCCATGTACGGCGGCTTCGACAGCCTGAACGTCGCCACCGCCGGAGCCGTGGCTCTCAGTCGGCTGAGGGCGGGGTAGCGTCCATACAGATACCGCTCATCCCCGCGAAAGCGGGGACCCAGTGATTTGGGCGATCCCATTTCGCTGAGAGGCCGCCAGCGACAATCCAAGAGCTTCGAGCACGAAAAGGACTGGGTCCCCGCTTTCGCGGGGATGAGCGGGAAGGGTTCGGTTGTTGATCTTCCTCATTTTCAATGGAGTATCGACCCTAGGCCTCACCCCTCCTTGGCCGCGCCCTCGACCAGCGGCACGAACCTGACCTCGATCAGGCTCTCGCGACGGAACGACCCGTCCTCCTCGGCGGTGTAGCGGTTCAGCATCTGCACGGAGGTCTTGCCGACCGGAGCGACCAGGACACCGCCGGGCTTGAGCTGGCGCAGCAGGTCCTTGGGTTCGCCGGGCGCGGCGGCGGTGACCATGATGCGGTCGAAGGGCGCCTGCTCCGGCCAGCCCAGGCCGCCGTCTCCGTGGCGGGTGATGACGTTGTCGATCTTGAGCGTCTTCAGCCGCGCTTCCGCCTCCTTGAGCAGGCTCTTGTAGCGTTCGACGGAATAGACGTAGCGGGCCAGCCGGCTCAACACCGCGCACTGATAGCCAGAGCCGGTGCCGATCTCGAGCACCCGGTGGCGGGGCTTGACGTCCAGGGCCTGGGTCATCAGGCCGACGACATAGGGCTGGCTGATGGTCTGGGCGCAGTCGATGGGCAGGGCCTGGTCCTCCCAGGCCTGGTCCAGGAAGCGTTCGTGCACGAACACCGCCCGGTCAATCGACTCCATCGCCTTGAGCACGCGCGGATCGGTCACCCCCTGCTGGCGCAGGGAGAGGATCAGCCGGGCCTGACGATCGGCGGCGGAGGTCACCGGCGGCTCACAGCTCCTTGGGCGGGGCGCCGCCCAGGACGCGCTTCAGGTCGTTGACGCTGGGCATGTGGGTCAGGTCGATGTGCAGCGGGGTGACCGAGATGCGGCCCTCCTCGATGGCGCGCAGGTCGGTGCCCTCGGCGTGCTCCTGGGGCTTGCCGCGAAAGCTCATCCAGTAATAGGGGCGGCCGCGCAGGTCGTCGCGGCGCACGGCGTGCAGCTCGCCCACGTCGCGGAAGCCCTGGCGCGTCACCTCGACCTGATCCACCGCCTCGGGCGGGCGATTGGGGAAGTTGATGTTCATCACCACGCCGGGCGACCATTTCTGCTCCAGCAGGCGCGAGATGATGGGCGGGCCGAACTGTTCGGACGTCTGCCAGTGGGCCACCACCTCGTCGTGGAACCGCTCCAGGCTCTGGCTGAGCGCAATCGAGCGGATGCCGAAGGCCATGCCCTGGAGAGCGCCCGCCACCGTGCCGGAATAGCTGACGTCCTCGCCGACGTTGTGGCCGCGATTGACGCCCGACAGCACCAGATCAGGCCTGTGGTCGGCCAGGATGTCGTTGACCGCCAGGATGACGCAGTCGGTGGGCGTGCCGGTGACGGCGAACCGCTTCTCGCCCAACTGGCAGATACGCAACGGCTCGGTCAGGGTCAGGCCCCGTCCCTTGCCCGACTGCTCGACCTGAGGCGCGCAGATCCAGACGTCGTCCGACAGGGTGCGGGCGATGCGTTCCAGCGAGGCCAGACCTTCGGCCTCGACCCCGTCGTCGTTGGTGAGGAGGATGCGCATCAGTGAGCCCTCTCCCCTTGCGGGAGAGGGAGACCGTACACGATGGCGCCAGCCATCGTTCTGGTGCGGTCGGGTGAGGGGTGGGGCTGGGCTGACCGGACAGGCCGGCGCGACCCCTCATCCGTCACCCCCGGGACTGGCCCGGGGCTGCCACCTTCTCCCGCAAGGGGAGAAGGGTTCGTTGCCTCAACCAACATGCGACAGGCCCCCCATGTACGGCTTCAGCGCCTCGGGTACGGCGATCCGCCCGCCCTCGTCCTGATAGTTTTCCATGATGGCCACCAGGGTGCGGCCGACGGCGAGGCCGGAGCCGTTCAGGGTGTGGACGTATTCGGTCTTCTTTTCGCCGGCGCGCTTGAAGCGGGCATCCATGCGCCGGGCCTGGAAGTCGCCGCAGTTGGAGCAGGAGCTGATCTCTCGGAAGGCGCCCTGGCTGGGCAGCCAGACCTCCAGGTCGAAGGTCTTTCGCGCCGAAAAGCCCATGTCGCCCTTGCACAGCAGCATGCGGCGGAAGGGCAGGTCCAGCGCCTTGAGCACCGCCTCCGCGCAGCCGGTCATGCGTTCGTGCTCGGCCTCGCTATCCTCCGGCCGGGTGATGGAGACCAGTTCGACCTTGGAGAACTGGTGCTGGCGGATCAGGCCGCGCGTATCCCGCCCCGCCGACCCCGCCTCGGCCCGGAAACAGGGCGTCAGGGCGGTGTAGCGGATGGGCTGGGCCAGCTCGTCGTCCGACAGGATGGTCTCGCGCACGAGGTTGGTCAGGGAGACCTCGGCGGTGGGGATGAGGAACAAACGTTCAATTTCGGGTTCGGAGAGCGACAACTCATCCATGACTTCGCGAAATACGTCACGGTCATATGTTTGCGTGTAGTCTTGGAGCTGCTCATCCCAAATCGGCTCGCTGAGAGAAGCCTTTGCGCGGGGGTCTTTGAATGCGCGGAGCATCGCGTTGAAGCTTCGATCAAAAAGATCAAGCGTTCGCGGAGTCGAAAACAAATCCTCCTCGAACTTCGGCAACTGCCCTGTGCCGAACATAGCCTCGTCGCGGACCAGATAGGGCGGGGCCACTTCCTGATAGCCGTGCTCGGCGGTCTGCGTATCGAGCATGAACTGGCCGATGGCGCGTTCCAGCCGGGCCAGGCCGCCCTTGAGCACGGCGAAGCGGGCGCCGGACATTTTCGCCGCCGCCTCGAAGTCGAGCAGGCCCAGGGCCTCGCCCAGGTCGGCGTGATCCTTGGCGGGACCGGACTTGCGGGGTTCGCCCCGGGCCGAGACCTCGACATTGCCCGCCTCGTCCTCGCCGTCCGGCACATCGTCGGCGGCCAGGTTCTTGAGGCCCGCCAACAGGTCGCGCAGCTCGCGGCCCCTGGCCTCTTCCTCGGCCGAGGCCGCGTCGATCACGCCCTTGAGCTCGGCGACCTCGGCCTTCAGCCGGTCGGCTTCGGCCATGTCCTTCTTGCCCATGGCGGCGCCGATGGCCTTGGAGGCGGCGTTGCGGCTCGCCAGCGCCTCCTGCCCGCGCGTCTGGGCGGCGCGCAACTCGCGGTCCAGCGTCAGGATCCGGTCAACGGTCGCCTTGGCGTCCTCCACCCCACGCGCGGACCAGCCGGCGACATAGGCGTCGGGATTGTCGCGGATGGCCTTGATGTCATGCATGGCGAAGTCGAGTCGGCGGGCAGGGGAGGGAAGGGCTTGGCCTTAACCCCGTCCGACGCGGGGGGGAAGGGCGCCCGCCCGCCGTCGCGGCGATCCCGCCGGTTTCAGGCGACCGCCGGCCGTCGCAACGCCTCGCGCACGCGCTGGCGGCTGATGGTGGCCTTGGCGACCGGCTCGCGGCCGACCAGCCAGGCCCGGGTCATCACCACCAGGAACAGGCTCCACGGCAGGCTCTGGTGCCGCATCACGACGCTCTCGGACAGGCTCAGGATGATGAACACGACCAGGATGGCCAGCCCATAGGCGCCCTCGGCCCGGCCGCGCCCGAACAGGCCCAGAACCGCGCTGACCGTCACCGTCGCCACGATCAGCCCGACGAAGATGGTCGCCGGCCAGCCGACCTGGACCAGCAGGTCCAGCCAGCCGTTGTGCGCCGACGGCACCGGCCAGCCGGTCTGCAGCCGGATGAAGTCGGCGGGCTTGGAATCCACCTCCCAGAAGGCGCTGTAGCCGTAGCCGGTCCAGGGTCGCCGGTCGACATAGGCCATCACCGCGTCCCAGATGTCGGTGCGGCCGGTCAGGCTGGGGTCCTTGCCCAGCGCCGTCAGGATAGCCGCCGGTTCCTGGGTCAGGATGATCACCA
>CAXBPJ010000070.1:0-7203 GCA_963977325.1 uncultured Brevundimonas sp.
CTTGCGGCCCCACAGATCGCCCAGCCGCCCGAAGACGATGGCTCCGAACGGCCTGACCGCGAACCCGGCCGCGAAGGCCATCAGGGCGAAGATGAACCCCGTGGTTTCGTTCACGCCCGAGAAGAACTGAACCGTGATGATCGCGGCCAGAGAACCGTACAGATAGAAATCGTACCACTCGATCACCGTCCCGACCGAGGAGGCCAGGATCACCAGGCGGTCGTCGCGCCGGATCGGTTCGGTGGTCTCGCCCATTGATCGTCCCCCTGTCGCCGGGACCAGGCGACGGGCGACCTTAACAGGCGGTCAGGCGCTGGCCAGTCGGGTCAGAAGTATTCGGCGTTCGCCGGGCATTGGGCGGCCAAGCGTTCGGCGGTGATGCTGGCGGGGATGAAGGGGCTCCAGATGCCGGCGGCGCGGATCGAGGCGCCGCCGCGGAAGCTGAACTCCTCGGGCTGATAGGTCCCGTTCAGGCGGACGCGGACCTGGCGACCGCTCTTGGAGACGCAGCTGCCTTCGAAGCGCGCATTACCGTTGCCGACCTGCCGCACCGGATAGGTGCAGCTGTAGCGGCGCGTGGACAGGCCGCCGAAGAAGCGGCTGATCTCGGAAGCGCGCACGCACTTGGTCTCGGTGTCCTTCACCCCCAGAGCGCTGGTGGTATAGCGCCAGTAGCCGGGCAGGACCGTATCGGCCTGGGCGCTCTGGGCGTTCAGCGAAGCGGCGGGTGCGGCCAGCATCAGCCCGCCGGCCACGGCGGGCAGGGCGACGCTCAGGAAACGGGTCAGGGTCGGGCGCTCGGTCATGGGCATGGGCGTACAGATGGGGGCTTGAATGCCGCCTGAACAGCCCGGTTCCCGCTTCGATAGGCCCTGCGGCGCTTGACGGCGACGCCGGGTTTCGCCTATACGGCCGCCTCTCTCGCGCGGGGTCGATCCCGCGCGCCTTTCGTTTCATGCGTCAGGCGCGGCGATCTCCGGTCGCGGCCCTCGCCCCGAAGGATAGAACGATGTCGCGTCGTTGCGAACTCACTGGCGTCGGCCCCATGGTCGGCAACCGCGTCAGCCACTCCAACATCAAGACCAAGCGCCG
This sequence comes from uncultured Brevundimonas sp., assembly GCA_963977325.1. Taxonomy (GTDB): domain Bacteria; phylum Pseudomonadota; class Alphaproteobacteria; order Caulobacterales; family Caulobacteraceae; genus Brevundimonas. The sequence goes on from CAXBPJ010000070.1 coordinate 1,093, forward strand.
CTTTCTGCCGTCGCTGAAGTCGGTCAAGGTCCACTCCGAGGCCCTGGGCCAAACCTTCAGCCTGCGCATCTCCAACGCCGCGCTGCGCGCCCTGGACTTCAAGGGCGGCCTGGACCCCTTCATCGTCAAGGCTCGCGACGAGCAGCTGTCGATCGCCGCCCAGCGCATCAAGCGCCAGGTTCGCGCCAAGCTGGCGGAGCAGGCCGCCGCCTGATCGGCGACAGTCCGATTGGAATTGTGAAAGGCCGGCGGAGACGCCGGCCTTTTTCGTTTCGGGGCGGGCGTTAACGTGACGCCAATCTGGCTACAGCTAGGCTTTCTCGGTCGCTTCGTCCCAGAACAGGACCTCGCCGTGACCGATCAGACGCTTGCCCTCACGCCCGCCTCCCCGCTCGCCGAGCCCGCCGCCGCCCAGGGCGTCGCCCGCGATGAACGCCGGGGCCTCTTCAATCGCCGGCTGAAGGACCGCCGCGGGGCCGAGAGCCGCATCAACGCCCGCGCCCCGCGCCTGTCCAATCTGAAGGTGGCGGCCTGCTGGGCGACCTCGGCGACAGTCAGCCTGTTCGTCGTGACCCTGGTGATCGGCGAAGTCTTCTACGGTCGCACCCTCTACGGCCCGCTCAGCGTGATCGGGGGGCTGGTCGCGCTCAGCGCCATCGCGGTGATGCTGGGCATGATCGAGGAGCGGCTGATCGAAATCCGCCTGGAGCTGATGATGCTGAACGGCGGCGGCCGGCGCAGCGATCAGGCCTCCGGCGCCTGGGATGGAGGAGATCGCCGGTCCGGCGACCGCCGCCAACGGACGGGCGGCGTCGAAGACCGCAGGGCCTAGCGCGTGATGCGGACCGCCCTTCCGTTTCGATGGGACCGCGCGACGATCGAGCCTCAACGGATCACGGTATAGGCGCGACGAAGCGTGACGTTGCGTGCGGTGGCGGCGTAGGTCAGCCTGCCGACCATGAGAATGATGACCACCGCCGTTAAGCACGTGCTGGGGGCCGGGCGCCTGTTCGATATCTTTCCGGCCGGAGCCGTGACCCTCGATCGTTTCCCGGAACTCGAGGACATCGAGGAGCGGGCTCGGGTCACGCAGAAAGCCGGCGCCCAGCCGTTGTGGGAAGGCTATCGCCACGTCAGGCGCGGCCATCGGTCCGCCTGGAAAAAAGGGGTTCGGACCAGCGACCAGGTGCGCACCAAGTCAGCCGTCGGGGCCGGTTTCCACCGCCTTCTGACAGCCCTGCGGCCCAATACCGTGGTTGAGTTCGGCACGGCGTTCGGCGTGTCGGGGATGTTTTTTCTATCGGCGCTGGAGGCCAACGGTCACGGCCGGCTCTACACCTTCGATCCCAATGCGACGTGGCGCGCCCTGGCGCTGGAGAACCTGTCCGCTGTCAGCGACCGCTACGTCTCGACCCTGGGCACCTTCGAGGACACCCATGACCGGGTTCTGCCGATGGATCGGCCGATCGACATCGCCTTCGTCGACGGCATCCATACGGCCGACTTCGTCTATCCCCAGATTGAAATCCTGAAGCGTCGGATGCGATCCGGCGGCGTGCTGATTTTGGATGATATCCGCTTCGCCCCGGACATGCTGACCTGCTGGGAGGACCTAGCGCGGCGCGACGACGTCGGCGCGAGCCTTGAGCTGGGCTCGCGCGTCGGGCTGCTCGAGCTGGCCTGATCAGCCCGGCGGGCCGCCCTGGTCGAAATCGAAGCCGGGATCCTGCCGCCGCCGCTGATCCCCGCCGCCGAAGGTGTAGGTGAAGCCGAGATAGACGGTCGGCTCATTGAAGCGGCTGACGGAACGCTCCTGGAAATCCGGGGTGTCGATGACCCGGACGAATTCGGCGCTGTCCAGGACGTTGTTCGCGGTCACGACCAGGCTGAGCGCATCGCTGACCTTGCGGCGATAGCCGAGGTTGAGAATGCCGAAGGGCTCGTTGGATCCCTGAGCCTCGACCCGCTCGCCGCGCCAGAAGCCGTTCAGCTGGAAGAAGTCGTTGTCGGTCGGCTGCCAGTTCAGCGATGCGCGGGCCGAGCCCGTGGTCCCGCTGCGCGCCCCGATCCCGGGGGTGACGATCTCGTTGCGATAGAGTGAGCCAGATATGTTGTAGGTGAACTGCGATCCGAAGCGGCCGTTGGCGATGAATTCGGCGCCGAGGCGTTCACTCTGGGCCAGGTTCCGGCGCGTGGTCAGGAAGACGCCGTCCCCGAGGTCCTCGACCACGTCGGTGATGCCCCCCGAGCTGTCGCGGTAATAGGCGGTGGCCGAATAGAAGGTCTGACCGTCGCGCAGCTGCCAACCCAGCTCGAAGGAATCGGTGATCTCCGGCTCCAGGTCCGGGTTGCCGCGCCTCAGGTTCTGAGGGTCGAGATAGACGATGAACGGATTGAGGTCATTGGGTCCCGGTCGGCTGATCCGGCGGCTGTAGCCGCCGCGCAGGCGTTGGCCGTCCGTCAGCTGATAGCCGAAGTTCACCGTGGGATAGGCGCGGAAATAGTCTTGGCTGGCGGCGATCGCTTCGCCCGGCACGGTCAGATCGAACGCCACCTGCTCAAGGCGCAGGCCACCCTGAAAATCCAGATCGCCGAACGGCCGCTCATAGGTGGCGTAGGCGGCGTGGACCCATTCCTCATAGTCGAAGGCGCTGGTCAGGGAGGCGATCGGCGCAAGCGAGCCTTCGTCCGGACCCCGCTCGCCGGTGGAGCGATAGTCCTCGCGCTCGACCTCGCCCTCATAGCCGACGCGCAGCAGGCGGCGCTCGCCCATGGGACGGACGTATTCGACGTCGGCGCTGAAGCTCTCCTCGTCGGTCTCCGACTGGAATCGCTGCAGATAGCCCGGCTCGGCGCCGGCCAGGGTGACCGCGGTGATCTCCTGGCTGCGGTTGGAACCGCCGGTTTCGGCCTCGACGCTCGCCGTCAGCTCGTGCTGATCGCCGTCGAACTGGCGGCGCCACGAGACCTGCGCCTCGGCGTCGGTGCTTTCGGAAGCGCCGGTCTGATCGCGCGCGATGCGGTCGGTGACGTCCCCGTCCTCGGCCCGCTCGAAGGTTTCCAGGCTTTGGTTCTCGCCTTCCCAGCCGCGCAGACTGACCTCGCCGCTGAGACGGTCGCGCGCGTTCAGATCGTAATCGACGCTGAAGCGGCCGTTGCCGGAGGTGTTCCGATTGCGGCTGTCGAACTGGCTGAGCTCGGTGATGAGTTCGCCATCCTCACCGGTGCGGCGCCGATCGCGCTCGCTGGCGCCGTCGCCGGTGCTGCGGCGTGCGCTGAGGTCGCCGGCAAGGGTCAAACCCTGGTCCGAGCGGCTGCCGCTGACCGAGACATTGGCCTGATCGTCCAGATCCCACGACCCCCGGACCGAGGCGGTCGCGGCCGAGGGCGCGCGGGTGCGAGTGACCAGATTGATGATGCCGCCGCTGCCTTCCGGGCTGAAGGCGGCCGAGGGATTGGTCATCACCTCGACCCGCTCGATCTGGGCGCCGGACATGGCCTGGAGCACATCGGCGCGCGACGCGCCGCGGAACATGCCCGAGGGCCGCCCGTCGATCAGGATCTCGACGCTGCCGTCGCCCCTGAGGCTGACATTGCCCTGCAGGTCGACCTCGACGCCCGGCACGTTGCGAAGCACGTCAGCGACCGATCCGGTCTGGGCCTGCAGGTCGTTGCGCACGTCGAAGATCATCCGGTCGGCGGCGGTGATGATGTCGGGCCGCGCCGCCTGGACGACGATCTCCTCGAGCTCCGTCGCCTCCTGCTCGTCCTCGGCGTCGTCGGTCTCGGCGGGCGGCTGGACCGGCGGCGCGGGCTGGGCGCTCTGGGCCCACGCGTCGGGCGCTCCCACCAGGGCGGACATCATGGCGCTCGCGAGGAGCGCGGTGCGAAGGAACATGGGAAGGCCGCAATGCTCGGTCGCGGCTGGAGAAGCGCGACGGGGGGGGAGGCCCCGCTCCTAGGCCATGACGATCGCGGCCTTCAAGTTAACTCGCGGAAAGATCGCGAGAACTTGATCGTCGATTCCGTCGCTAGTCTCAGGCGCTTCGGCGCCGGCTGGATGACGGCCGCAAGCCTTAGCCCGCCGTACATCTAACCGGAATTCACTTAGCGCGCGCCGTCCGCGTCTGCACGTTGGGAGAGGGACGATTTGGTGTTGAGTAGACGCGCGTCCATGGCCCCCATCGTGACCTTGTTTTTCAACCTGGTCGGTGACCGGCGCGACGGGGATGGCTGCCGCTCATGTTGCAGTTTCCCCCAACTCGCGGCGAGGTGGCCTTGCCCCGCGCTTGAATTAGTGTACTAGTTGACCAGAACACTAGTTCACCGGCGGACCGGCTTGGCCTTCTCCATTGACCCTGACGATCGACGGCCCCTCTACCTCCAGATCATGGATGAGGTGCGGCGGGCGCGCCTTCTCGGACTGATTTCCCCCGACGAGCCCCTGCCTTCCGTTCGGCAGCTCGCCGCCAATCTCAGAATCAACCCCAATACCGTCGCCCAAGCCTACCGTGAGCTGGAACGGGAAGGCGTCGTCCGGGTCCAGCGCGGCCAGGGCACCTTTCTGACGACCGTCGACGGCGCCGTGTTGAGCGATGATCGAATCCTTCTGGCCCAGGGCGTCGCGCGCCGAGCGCTTGCCGACGCCATCCGGAACGGGCTCACCGCCGAAATGCTCGTGGAGGCCATCCGCCAGGCGGACAGGGCCTTGTCCCAGACAACTCCCGACGAAAGCCGAGATTGATGCCGTCCCTTTCCGCACAACGGGTCGATCCCGATCCGTCGCCCTTCGCCGTGGCGGCGACCGGTGTTGCTCGCCGATTTGGCCGGGCGTCGGCGCTCCGCGATATCAGCCTGTCGCTTCCCACGGGATCATGCTGCGTCATGGTCGGCGCGAATGGCTCCGGCAAGAGCACTTTTATCCGGATCCTCCAAGGCATCCAGTCTCGCGACGCCGGCGAGCTGAAGGTTCTGGGTCTCGATCCCGCGATCGACGGCGCGCGCATCCGCGCCAACACCGGCTATGTGCGTGAAGACACCGATCTCGGTCACCGCTGGATGACGGTCGGCCGTCTGATCGATCATCACCGAACCTATTATCGCGCCTGGGACGAGCCTTACGCGGCGCTTATCGCCGCCCGTCTGAACATCGACCCGAAACGCCGGGTCGGCCAGCTGTCCAAGGGACAGGCGAGACGCGTCCAGCTGCTGCTCGCCCTGGCCCACCGCCCCGCGTTGCTTCTGCTGGACGAGCCGACCGACGGTCTCGATCCTGTCATCCGCGACGACGCCCTGGCGCTCCTGGCCGAACATCTGGCCGATACCGGCTGCGCCACCCTGATCTCCACCCACCTGGTCCACGAGATAAAGGGACTGGCCGACCGGGTCGCCCTGATCGGCGCGGGAAGGGTCTCCACCGAGCAGAGCCTGGACGACCTGCAGGCCTCTCTGCGGGAATGTCGCGGACGGCCGCCCAGCGAAGACTGGAGCACGCCCGCGGACCTGCAGTCGCAGATCCTCTCGGTCGACCGCCTCGGGCTGGAGCGACGCTGGATTCTCCGCGACGAGGCCGGCCGCGGCGTCGAGCGCCTGAAACAATGCGGCGTATCGGTCACCGACGTCCGAACCTTGTCCCTCGAACAGACCGTCCTGGTCCTGCTGCGTGCGGAGACCCCCCGATGAGCCAAGCCCTCGCCGCCCCCGCGCCCCTGGCCTCTGTCATCCTGGCCCAGTTCAGGCTCATGATCTTGGGGCTGCGGCTTGAAGCCGCGCTGGTCCTGGGCTTCATCACCGTCATCTCGCTGGCGGTCGCGACCGGCTATATCGAGCCCGGCCCCACTCTGGATTTCGCGGTCGTTCCCGTGGCCCTGATGTTCGTCGCCGGCTTCGCCCTGCCTTGGACCCTGTGGAAACAGACGCCCGCCTTCGGGCCGACCCCCTTCGCCGCCATGCCAATCGGCCGGCACGGCCACATGATCGCCAGAAGCGCGGCAGGGTGGATGTGGGCCATGGTCGCCGTCGCCATCGTTCTGGTCTGGGTGGGGCTGCTGGCGGTCTCAACCACCGGGGAGATCGTCCTTTCGGAGGCCCGCCGGCTCGTCTCGGACCCCC
>CAXBPJ010000071.1:0-7201 GCA_963977325.1 uncultured Brevundimonas sp.
TGATCGCGCGCCCAGGCTCCGATGTTCGCGCGGCTCGGGAGGGATCGGCCCGCGCCGCCGACCAGGGTCTCCAGCCGCCACAGCCAGCGCGACTTGACCGAGGGCTGGCCGCCCCGCCGCTCGGTATGGACCAGCACCACCTCCGGCGCGGCGGCGGCCTGGGCGAAGTCGTGGGCCGACAGGCCGATGCGACGCTCGGGCGAGGGCAGATCGATCGCCGCGCGCATCGGCCGCGACAGGAAGGGATCCAGTCCTGCCCCGGCGGGCCAGACGCCCTCCTCCAGCCCGGCCAGGATGACCGTGTCGGCCCGCGCCAACCGCGCCTCGATGGCGCCCAGAATCCGCAGGCGGGGATGAACGTCGCCGCCGGTGCGGACCACCTCGGCCTCCAGCATCCGGCCCAGCATTTCGGCATAGGTCGGGGCGTCGAGCGGGCCGCTAGCCGCGCCCTCGGCGATCAGCTGGGCCAGCAGACGGGCGACCGCCTCACCATCGGCGCCGCGCCAGGCCCGGCCGGGACCGCCGCAGACGGCTTCCGCCGCTTCGACCAGCCGCCGTGTCCAGTCGGCCGCATCGTCGGGCTCTGTGTCGAACAGGGGTGCGAGACGGGCCTCGACATCGGCAACCAGGGCGGCGGCGCGGTCCAGGGCCTCCAGTTTCTTTGGTCCGGGCGCGCGGCCGTCATCGCGCGGCGCGCGGGCGGCATCCAGCCGCGCCCGAAGCGTGTCCCAATTCCCGGGGCGCGGACCGCGCAGACCATCCTTCTCCAGGTCCGACAGGGCGCGATCGGTCTCCTCCGCGCGCACCGCCGGATGTTTCAGCAGGGCCAGCAGGGCGACGCCGGACAAGCCCCCCGCAAGCCCGTCCGCCATCAACTGCGTCAGGGCGCCGATCAGCGCGCCGGTCGGGGTCCGGGTCAGCGGCTCGCCGGTCGAAGAGTCGGCCTGCAACCCCCAGCGCGCCAGTCGCGCCTGCACCCGGCGGGCCAGGGCCTGATCGGGAGTGATCAGGGCGGCGGTGCGGCCGGGCGTTTCCAGCGGCTCACGCAGCAGGGCCGCGATCAGGCCGGCGCTCTCCTCCTCGGTGCGGCCGGTGACGAGGCTGAGGCCCTCGAGCCCGGCCGCTAGCGGATCAGCGGCGTCCCTGGCCATTTCGTCGATGGCGAGGCGCCAGTCGGCGGTGGCCTCGGGCGGCTTAAGCGCCTCGGCCAGCAGGCGACGACGGGCGCGGCCCCGGGCGGTGGGGGCGGGCTCCTCGGGCGCTGGCCAGGGACGGACCTGACCGCGGGTTACACCGAAGCGGCCGATCAGCGCCTTCAGCGCGCCTTGCGGATGCTGGTCCTCGACCCTGTCCCAGGCGACGTCGGCGAGATCGAGATCGAGGCCCGGCAGCACCACGCAGCCCAGCGGCGCGCGGGCGGCGGCGTCCAGCACAGCGGCGGCGGCCGGGACCGTGCCGGTCGAGCCGGCGGCGATCACCGGGTGCGTGGGCGGCCGCTCGGTCCAGCTCTGGGCCAGCCGGCGCAGCAGGGTCACCCGCCGCGCCGCCGGGTCGATCATTCCCAGCTCGCGCAGCCGCTCGGGCCAGGTCTCGAGCGCAATGGCCAACAGGGCGGCGGACTCGCGCCAATGCTCGGCCAGGTCGGCCTCGATCAGGGCGCCGACGCGGGCGGGATCCCTCACCTCCTCGATCTGGCAGGAGTCCAGAAACCGCCCCAGCGCCTCGGCCATCTCCAGCGCGGCCAGCGGGCCGAGCGGCCGGTGGAAATGGGTGCGGACCAGACCGGCCAGCTCGAACCGCCGCGCCAGGGCCCCGATGGCGGGCGGCAGGCCGGCCTCGATCTCGCCCGGCGCGAAGGGGGCCTCGTCCTCCTCCAGATCGCCCAGTGGCCGCACCTGGGGCAGCAGCACCGGCCGCCCGCCCGACGCCGCGCCCAGCGCCTCGGTGAAGGCCCGCGCCGCCCGCCGGTTGGGCAACAGCACCACGGCGTCTGACAGGGTCTCGGGCCGGTCCTCGCCCAGCCAGGCCATGATCCCCGCCGCAAGGTCGCCAAGAAACGGACGGTGCGCCGCGATGGAGAACCAGCGCGGGCCGGGGGCGGCGAAGGGGTTGAAGGCGGTCATGACGTGGCCCTGACGGCTGGACCCAACTCTCGCGGGATCGAGGCCGCAGTCGGAAATTTCCGCTCATCCCCGCGAAGGCGGGGAGCCAGTTCTTTTGTCGCGAAAGGTGTCCGAGATTGTCGGCATCGACACTTTGGCGCCGCCTGATCGCCCAAAGCGCTGGATCCCCGCCTACGCGGGGATGAGCGGTCGTGGGGGACGTGTTGCGAACTCATGTGGAAAGATTCAGCCGCGCCTCGGCCTCATCTCGCGCCTGGGGGTCGCCGACGTGCATCCAGTCGCCGTCCAGCACGCAGCCGAAAAGCCGCCCCGCTTCGGCCGAACGGCGCCACAGGGGGCTGAGCGAGAAGGGGCCGTCCGGCCCTGCGTCGGCATAGTCGGGCCGGGTGATGTGGACGCCCATATAGGCGAAGGGGGCGCTGGCGGCCTCGCCCCGGAAGGTCAGATGGCCGTCTTCGCCCAGGAAGAAATCCCCGTCGCCCTCGAAGCCGATGGAGCCTTCGCGCCGGGCCAGCAGCAAGGCGGCGTCCATACGATCCGGATCCCACAGGCGGATCAGGTGGCGGAGCGCATCTCCCCGGTCAATCCAGACGCTGTCGATATTCGCCACGAAGACCGGGTCGTCGCCCAGCAGAGGCCGCGCCTTCTTCAGGCCGCCGCCGGTCTCCAGCAGTTCGGGGCGCTCGTCCGAGATGACGATCTCCGGCCCGCGCCCGCGCGACTTCAGATGCACCTCCAGCCGATCGGCGAACCAGTGGACGTTGACAACGGCGCGCTCGACCCCGGCGTTCGCCAACCGGTCCAGGACATGGTCGATCAGGGCCCGGCCGCCGACCTCGACCAGGGCCTTCGGACGATCATCCATCAGCGGCCGCATGCGGGTGCCAAGTCCGGCGGCGAGGACCATGGCGGTCTTGGGTCCGGTCATGCCCGCGCCTCCTTGGGCACATAGCGATTGAACCAGGCGCGGACCTCGGCGAGCGCCGGATCGGTCAGGTTGGTCGTCAGATGCGCCCACATGCGAGGCAGGAACCGGCGATAGCGCGGTTTGCCGTCGCGCACGATCAGTCGGGCGAAAATGCCAAGGATTCGGGCCTCGTTCAGGGTCGCCAGCGCCCGGTATTCCGACAGAAAGACGTCGCGGTCGAGCTTGGGGCGGGCCGCCAGATAGTGATCCAGCGCCAGGCGTTCCAGGCTCTCCGGCACGTCACGACGGGCGTCCTGCAAGAGGTGGATCAGATCCCAGGCCGGATGGGCGCGCACGGCGTCCTGAAAATCGATCAGGCCGACGCGGGCGGCGCCCTGGCGTTCCGGCAGCCAGATCAGGTTCTCGGCGTGGAAGTCGCGGTGCGCCATCACCGTCGCCCCCTCGGCCCCGCGCGCGATGATCGGCGCCCAGGCGCGGTCCCAAGCAGCGAGGGCCTCAGCGTCCAACGCAACGAAGGGCTCAAGCTTCGAATACCATTCGATAAACAAGTCAGCCCCGCCCCTCAGCGCCGTCTCGTCATAGGCCAGCAAAGGCCAGCCGCCGCCCGGGCCGGGCAGGACGTCGGGCGGCGGCGCGGCGTGCAGGGCGATCAGCACATCGATGGCGGCGAGATAGAGGTCGCGCTCGCGCTCCGGCTCGGCCTCAAGCACCCGGGCGAACAGGGCGTCACCGAAGTCCTCCAGAACCGCCAGGCCGCGCGAGGCGTCCAGCGCCACGATCTCCGGCGCCGAAAGGCCCAGGCCGCGCAGATGATCGGCGACGGCCGCAAAGGCCTCGATCCGTCCGGCCGACAGGCGGGCGGTGGCGTTCCAGCCCTCGGCGCGACGCCGCTCGGGCGACCATGACGGATCGCACGGCGCGCTCTCGGCCGCCGGCGCCTGGTCCATCAGCATCAGCGAACGGCCGTCCTCAGCGGTCAGCCTTTCATACCGCCGCGTCGAGGCGTCCCCAGGCAGGGGCTAAGCCTGCGTGTTCCAGAAAATCGACGCGTTCCGCCTCGCGCTCGTTCATCGCCATCCCGCCATCCGCAATCGCTCCTGCCAACCGCCCGCGACAGAAACGGTCGCAACGCGGCCCGCGCCGCTTTCCTCTAGAGTGATTTCTAGTCGTTCCTCGCCCAGCGCCTCGTCCAGCAGCGGCCCCAGCCGTTCGGCCCACTCGACCAGCACCGCGCCGCGATCCCGCGCCTCCTCCAGCCCGATTTCCCACACCTCCTCCGGTCGGGTCAGCCGATAGAGGTCGAAGTGGGCGGCCGGCGGATCGCTCTCATAGAACTGCACCAGGGTGAAGGTCGGTGACGGGACATCCTCGTCGGGCGTGGTCAGCGCCCGGATCAGCCCGCGCGCCAGGGTCGACTTGCCCATGCCCAATGACCCCGACAGCAGTATCGCGTCGCCGGGCCGCAGCAGGGGCGCCAGTCGCGCGCCCAGGGCTGTGGTCGCGGCCTCGTTCGGCAGATCGATCCTCACGCGGTCGCTTCCGGGTCGAAGATGGCCTCGGGGTCGTCGGACAGCGCCCGCTCGACATGATATTTCAGAGCCCGCGTAGAGCGGGGGGGGGCCGGATCCAGGATCTCGGGCGGAATAGGTTCGCCGACGATCAGGTCGAACCGGCCGCCCGCCTTGTTGAGCATCTCGTGAAACAGGGTGATGTCCCTCAACTCCGGGGAGACCCGATCGAACAGGTGGAACAGCCGCGACCGAGGCCCGGACAGGTGGATCGGTACGATCGGGACCCGATGCTTGCGCGCCAGGGAGGCGGCGGTCGGGGCCCAGGGCGGATCGACCAACCGACCGTCACGGCTGCGCGCCAGTCGGCCGGCGGGAAACATGACCACGGCGCGCTCGGCCTCAAAGGCGGCGCGGGCGGCGATCAGAGTGGCGCGGGTCTTTTCCCGCGTGCGCTTGGCCTCGACCCATTCCACCGGAATGATCACCTCGCCCAGGCGCGGCGACACCCTGAGCGCGTCGGCGTTGGCGAAGAAGACGGCGTCGGACCGCACCTGCCTGACCGCATCAGCCACGGCGACGCCATCGGCGATGCCGGTCGGATGATTGCTGACGATCAGGCAACGGCCAGTGGCGGGCAGCCGCTCCAGCCCTGTGGCGCGCACCTCGAGCGACAGCAGGGCCGAAACATGCTCCAGAGCCTCGGGCCCCGAGCGCGCGGCCACGGCGTCGGCCATGCGCCGCGCCTTGCCATAGCCCAGCAGGGCATAGAGGCCGGGCCGAACCAAAGGCCAGATCGGCGAGGCGGTCAGTCGCGGCGCCCGCTCGGCGATCAGCACATCGACGATGTGGGCCGGCCCCCGCGCCGACGGCGCCGAGGCCGCCGCCGGAGTGAGCGCCAGGACCATGCCCCGGATATCCCGCGCGTCGCGCGCGGGGGCAAGGGGCGGCGTTGGCGCTTGCGCCTCAGATCGCGTTGACCGTCTCGGACCTTTCAGCTATAGGCCCCCGCTCTTTACAGGTTTCCGCGCCGTGGACGGGCGTCCGCGGCGTTTCCGTTTGATAGGTTCTGATCGATGGCCAACAACCCCGGCGCCAAAAAAGCGATCCGCAAGATCGCCGCCCGGACCGAAGTGAACAAGGCGCGCCGCACCCGCGTGCGCACCTATCTGCGTCGTTTTCAGGAAGCTGTCGCCGGGGGCGACGCCGGCGCCGCCAAGACCGCCTTCATCGAGGCGCAGTCCGAGCTGATGCGCGCTGTCTCGAAGGGCGTTGTCCACAAGAACACCGGTTCACGAAAGGTGTCCCGTCTGGCCGCCCAGCTGAAAAAGCTGTCGGCCGCCTGATCGGTCCGTCCGCCGACACACCGGCGGAAAACATAGCGTTTACAACGGCGAAGCGGCGACGGCTGCTTCGCTGTTTCGCTGTCCGGCGCTAAGTCGCACGGCAGGTCCGGAGAAAAAATCGATCCGCACACTGTGGCCGAATAGTGTTTTCCCTAGGCGCTGTCTGGGCTTGCGCGAGTCAAGATTTTTATCCTCCCGAATCACATCGAATCGCCGTTGACGGCCCCCCTCCGAAAAGTAACTTTGGGGGTCTGACGCACCTCCGCGGCGGCGCCCGAGCGCTCGATACGGAGACGGCGGGAAAGCGACCTTTCCGCCGGCGCAGCAGTCTGATCTCCAGGGCGGCCCCGCCCGCCGGACAGCCGTCCGGCGGACAGGAGAAGTCGTCCCTGAACCTGACAGGCTGGGGATGGTGGTGACTTCGAAGGGTTGAGCGAGAGCATGGCGGGGAGCTTGGGGGCGACGGCGATGACCGATCCGGATCGCATCTGGTCCGAGGCGGCCCAGCGTCTGCGCGCCGAGATCGGCGAGGGGGCCTTCTCCTCCTATATCGCGCCATCGGCGGTGCGTTGCGACACCACCGGCCAGCTGATCCTGGTGACCCCGACGGCCTATGCACGCGACTGGGTGCGCAAGAATGCGCTGCGCCGCATCAATGAACTCTGGCTGGCCTACGACCGGTCCTCGCGTCGCCTGGATGTGCGCTGCCGCGCAGAGATCGGGTCGGCGCCCCCGGTCGGCCTGGGCGGCCGCGCCGCGCCGGCCGCCGCCACGGACGGCGTGCGCGCCCCGACAGTGGCCCAGCCCTCGGCCGATAGCCCGCGGGCGGTCCGCGCCGCCGGTCTGCAGGAGCGACTGACCTTCGACACTTTCGTGGAGGGGACCGGCAATGCCTTCGCCCTGGCCATCGCGCGCCAGACGGCGGCCTGGGCCGAGGGGCATTTCAATCCGATCTTCCTCTGCGGACCCTACGGCTATGGCAAGACTCACTTACTGAACGCCATCGCCTGGGAGGCCCAGCGGCTGCGACCGGACGCCAAGGTCGTCTATCTGACTTCCGAGCGGTTTCTGACCACCTTCGTGCGCGCCGTTCAGGACCGTCAGACCGCCGCCTTCAAGGACGGGTTGCGCTCGGCCGACATGCTGCTGCTGGACGATGTCCAGATGCTGGCCGGCAAGACTCAGACCCAGGAAGAGCTGCTGGCCACCCTCACCGCCCTGATGGAAGACGGCAAGAAGGTGGTGCTGGCCGCCGATCGCGCGCCCCTGGCCCTGACGGACATCCAACAGCGTCTT
>CAXBPJ010000072.1:0-7031 GCA_963977325.1 uncultured Brevundimonas sp.
GAGGGACGGCGCCCTGTTCCGTCTCGCCACCCTGACCGGCGTTACCCCCGCCGAGGCAAGCCAGGCCGCCCGCGCTTGCGCCCGTCCGCCCCAGCTGACCCAGCCGATCCCGGTCGGCGATGGGGCCCAGCTGCTGGCGCGGCGTCCCGACGTGGCCCGGGCCGAGCGCGACCTGGCCGCCGCCGCCGCCCGGGTGAACGTGGCCACGGCCGATCTCTTTCCGCGCATCTCGCTGGGCGGATCAGTCGGATCGACGGCGCTGGACGCGGGCGATCTGGGCGATGATACGAGCTTCCGCTTCTCGGTCGGCCCGCTGATCAGCTGGTCGTTCCCGAACGTCTTCGCCGCCCGGGCGCGGATCGAACAAGCCGACGCCCTGTCGGACGCGGCTCTGGCCACGTTCGATCAAACGGTGCTGGTCGCTTTGCAGGAAACCGAGACGGCGCTGGCCAACTACGCCCGCGAGCTGGATCGACGGGCGGCGCTTCAGGCCGCGCGTGACGAGGCCGCGACCGCCGCGCGGCTTTCTCGGCTGCGATTCGACGCCGGGGCGGACAGCTTCCTGCCGGTGCTGGACGCCGAGCGCACCCTGGCCGCCGCCGACGCCCAGCTGGCCAGTTCGGACGCCCTGGTGACGACCTACCAGATCGCCCTGTTCAAGGCCCTGGCCGGCGGTTGGGTGGACGCGCCTGCGGCCTGACCGGCTTGCCTTCACGGGCCGGAGCGCCGATCTAGCGGCTGCATCCCTTCAGCCGCCCGAGAGACCGCCTCATGGCCGACGCCATCACCGATCCCGTTGTCATCTGCTCTTTCGCCCGCACGCCGATGGGCGGGTTTCAGGGGGCCTTCGGCTCGGTCAAGGCGACCGACCTGGGCGCCGTGGCGGTGAAGGCGGCGGTTGAGCGGGCCGGGCTGGACCCGGAGAAGGTCGAGCAGATCTACATGGGCTGCGTCCTGCCGGCGGGGCTCGGCCAGGCCCCGGCGCGACAGGCGGCCCTGGGGGCGGGTCTGCCCCGCTCGGTCGAGGCCACCACGGTCAACAAGATGTGCGGATCGGGCCTGCAGGCGGCGATGATGGCTCATGACGCGCTCAAGGCCGGAGCCGCAGGCGTGATCGTCGCCGGCGGCATGGAGTCGATGACTGGCGCGCCCTACCTGCTGGCCAAGCACCGGGGCGGCGCCCGCATCGGGCACGACGCCATCAAGGACTCGATGTTCCTGGACGGGCTGGAGGACGCCTATGAGCCGGGCAAGCTGATGGGGTCGTTCGCCGAGGACTCGGCCCGCGACTACCAGTTCACCCGCGAGGCCATGGACGCCTATGCGGTCGAGAGCCTGAGCCGCGCCCGCACTGCGATCGAGTCGGGGGCCTTCGAGGCCGAGATCGCGCCGGTCGAGGTCAAGGGGCGCAGGGGCGTCGAGACCGTCAGCCAGGACGAGCAGCCTCTCAAGGCCGACCCCAACAAGATCCCGACCCTGAAGCCGGCCTTCTCGAAGGACGGGACGATTACCGCCGCCAACGCGTCGTCGATCTCGGACGGGGCCGCCGCCTTGGTGATGACCCGCGAGAGCGTGGCTAAGGCTCTAGGCCTGCCGATCGTCGCGCGAGTGGTCTCCCACGCCGCCCACGCCCACGAGCCCGGCCAGTTCACCACCGCGCCGGTCCCGGCGATGCAGAAGGCGCTGAACAAGGCCGGTTGGTCCGTCGAGGACGTCGATCTGTGGGAGGTCAACGAGGCCTTCGCGGCCGTGGCCATGATCGCCATGAAGGACCTGGGCCTCGACCATGCCCGGGTGAACGTCAACGGCGGCGCGACCGCGCTCGGCCACCCCATCGGCGCCTCCGGCGCTCGGGTGCTGTGCACGCTGCTGGGCGCGCTCCAGGCGCGGGGCGGCAAGAAGGGCGTGGCGTCGCTGTGCATCGGCGGCGGCGAGGCCGTGGCCATGGCGGTGGAGATGGTCTGACGGGGCTGACGCGCCGCGTCTGGTTGGCGTAAGAGCGATCCGTATCGACCCGCAGCGAAGGCCCTCGATGGAACTGGAGTGCTTCCCCATGACGCCCCGGCCGCCGGACATGATCCCCGGCCGCCAGACGCGCAACTGGATGGACGCCTTCGCCAGCCGACATCCTTACCGCTGCCTGCCGCTGAACATGGCCAACACGACGGGGTGGGAGCTGCTGTGCCCCATGGGCTTTTCCGCCGAGTGGAACGGCGGACCCAGCCAGGCCGACATCACGCTGCATCCCGATCGTCCGCATCCTGACTTTCCTCATTTCGTCACTTCGCACTTCTCGCGGGGAGTGCTGACGATGCACCCGCAGTACCTGTTCCGCACCCCGCCGGGCTGGGGGATGATGGCCTCGGGCTCGCCCAATCACGTCAAGGACGGCATCCAGCCGCTGGTCGGCCTGATCGAGACGGACTGGCTGCCGTTTCCCTTCACCATGAACTGGATCTTCACCCGGCCCGGCCGGATCAAGTTCGAGAAGGGCGAACCCTTCTGTTTCATCAGCCTGGTCGAGCACAAGAAGGTCGAAGCCTTCCAGCCCGTGATCAAGCCGCTGGAATCCGACCCGGTGATGCAGGGCCAGTTCGACGCCTGGAACCGCCAGCGCACAGACTTCAACAAGCGCCTCGCCTCCGGTGAGCCCGATGCGGCCAAGGAGGCGTGGCAGCGCTTCTATTTCAAGGGCGAACTGCCCGAGGACCTGGGAACGGCGCCCGAGAGCCACGTCAACAAGCGCCGCCTGAAGACCCCGCGCATCGGCTTCTGACCCGCTGTCGTCAAACCGCAACGCCGGGCTGCTAGCTGCGCCGTGAACGGAGCGGGGTCGGCATGGTCAAGGGCGACAAGACGCGGTCCAGGAAACCGGAAGGGCTGGACGGTTCGCCGGGCCACCTGATGCACCGGGCGCTTCAGAGAATGCTCGAGGCCTACGCCGCCGAGGCCGGCCCTGACGCGCCGACCCATCGCCAGTATGTCCTGCTGGAGGCCGCCGCCCAGGCCACCGAGAGCGGCGGCCTCAGCCAGGCGGAGCTGGTGCGCATCACCGGCATTGACCGCTCGACCCTGGCGGAGCTGGCGGCGCGCATGACGACCCGGGGCTGGTTGGTGCGCGAACGGTCGGGGTCCGATGGCCGGGCGCGCTCGGTGACGCTGTCGGACCAAGGCCGGGCTGTGCTGGACCAGGTCCGGCCAGCTGTCGCCGCCGCCGACAGGCGCTTCCTGGCCGCCTTGCCCAAGGCCCGGCGCGAGAAGTTCGTCGACATCCTGGCCGACCTCGCCGCTTCTGACGCCGCCGAGAAGGCCGACGCCCGCCTGGCGTCCAAAGCCGCCAAGAGGGACCGGAAGGCGGCGAGGAAGGGGCGGGCCGAGGCCTAGCGGCCGCTCGCGCGCTTCAACGCCGGCTTGGCGCCCTCGGCGGCCAGAGCCCCGGAGGGTGGAATGGTGTCGTTGGGATGGTTGGCCATGCCCATTCCGGCCGTGCGCGACTCCGGCACGCCCTCGAGAGAATGCTTGCTCTTGCGCCGCAACGCCTGGCGCAGGTGGCGCGTGGCGACGGCTCGGATCAGGGAGCGACGACGTTCCAACTCCTTGTTGGCGCGCTTGACGGCCGCGACCAGGGCGCCACGCCGCTTCTGGGCGCCGGGCCCCTCGCTGTCGCCGCCAGCGGCTCGACCGCCCCCCGCCTGGGGCTTGGCGCGCCGGCGATCCTGGGCGGTGTCGCGGGCGCGGTCACGGCGTTCGCGCAGCTGTTTGACCAGCTTGCGCAGCTGGGCGTCCTTCAGCTCGGTGATCTCGGGGCGACGGGTCTGGGCGACGAGCGCACGCTCCTCGGCCGTCAGATGTTTCTCATAGGCTCGGGCATAGGCCATGGCCGGCTCCTTCCACGCTGTTCATGGGTATGGAAAACCAGCGCGGCGGCGCGCGAACCGTTCCTTCTCAGCCGGTGACGATGGCGTCAGACGCGAATGTCGAGCATGCGGCCGGGTCGGCCGGGGACGTCGGCGCGCTCGGCGGGTTTCGCCTCGTCCATGGCGCTCGACCGGGCGGTCGCCGCGATCGAGGCAGGCTCGGCTCGGACAGCAGCCTGGGGCGCCTTTGCGGCGTCCAGGGCGGCGCGGAAGAAGGCCTGGCGCGCCTCGATGCCCTGCGCCGTCATCGCGCCCGGCGTCTGGGCCAGGGGGTTGGGCATCCCGTGAGGGGAGGGGCGAATCGGCGTCATGCGATCATGGTTAACTCCAAGTCGACGATCATGGGTTAACGCGCGATCAGGGGCGTCGTGACGTCTCCAACGGGGCGATCAGCCGCTCCAGATCGGTCTCATCATTGATGGGCCCGGATATCTTTCCGACGACGATTCCCTGGGCGTCGACCGCGAAACTCTCCGGCACGCCGGAAATGCCGAGATCGAGTCCCGCGCGCCCCTCGCGATCGACCAGCACCAGAGCGAAGGGGTCGCCCAGTTCCTCCAGAAAGGCGCGGGTGTTCTCGGGTTCGTCCTTGTAGGCGACCCCGACGACGCGGACGCCTCGCGCCTGGAGCGCCATCAGCTGCGGATGTTCGATCCGGCAGGGCGCGCACCAACTGGCGAAGACATTGACCACCACGGGCCGGCCGACGGCGGCGGTCTTCAGGTCCAGTTCGCCCTCGCCCGACAGCAGCGGCAGCACGGTCTCGGGGATCGGTCGCCCGATCAGGGCGTCGGGGCGATGCTCGGCGGTGTCGCGCTGCAGCGCCCACAAGGCGAAGACGGCGGCGAGGGCGACCAAACCCGCCAGTGGGACGAGAGCCAGCCACCGTTTCACGACTTCGCCTCCTCGTCCTTCAGCAGCCTCGACCAGCGGCGAGCTGCGAGGAGCGCGCGGATCGCGATGAAGGCCAGACCCGCCAGGCTGATCCCCCAGGCCGGCCACACGAAGGCGGCGTAGGCGCCCATGTCGAACATAGACCCGCTCATGCCAAGGCCGCCCGACGCTGGCGCAGCGACAGCACGCGGCGGCGCGTCACTTCTGTGCGGACGGCGGTCAGCCAGACTGCGAGAAACAACGCGCCATAGGCCGCCATCATGGTCAGCAGCGCCGGCAGGAAGGCCGGATCGACCGAGGTTCCGCCAGAGCGGACCAGGGACGCGGGCTGATGCAGGGTGTTCCACCAGTCGACCGAGAAGCGAATGATCGGCAGATTGACCAGCCCGACCAGACCCAGCACCGCCGCCGCCCGCGCCGCCTTCTGCTCGTCGTCGATCGAAGCCCTCAGCGCCATATAGCCGAGATAGATCAGCAACAGGACGAGGACGCTGGTCAGGCGCGCGTCCCACACCCACCATGTCCCCCACATCGGCTGGCCCCACAGGGCTCCGGTGATCAGGGCCAGGGCGGTGAACACAGCCCCCGGCAGCGCCGCCGCCTTGGCCGCGGCGTCGGCGAGCGCGTGGCGGAACACCAGAGCGAAGAAGCTGCACACGCCGAGCGCGGCATAGGCCCCCATGCCCAGGGTCGCGGCCGGGACGTGAACGAACATGATGCGGACGGTGGAGCCTTGCTGATAGTCCTCGGGCGCGGTGAAGCTAAGCCAGATTCCCACGGCCAGCAGGATCACCGCCGCGCCCCAGGCGAGCGGGACCACCGGACGCGTGACGCGCATGAACCGTTCCGGATTGGCCAGGCCGAACATGGCGCGCTCCTTAGAACTCCCCGCGACCGCTGGCCAGAGACAGCGCGCCGCGCGTCACCCTCGCGCGTTCCGAACCGCCGCCGCGCCGGCCAGCGGGCTGAGCGCCACGGCGAACAGGGCGTAGGCGGAAAGCAGGGTCAGGGCCTGGAGCGGCGACTGGCCCTGGGCGGCCTGGGCGAGGGCGCCGCCGCCGAAGATCACCGGCGGGATAAACAAGGGCAGGACGACAAGGGCGATGAGAAGGCCGCCACGCCGCGCGCCGGTGGCCAGGGCGGCGCCGAGCGCGCCGGTGAAGCTGAACCCGAGCCCGCCGATCAGACCGACGATCAGGGCCAAGGGGGCGAGGCTGGGCGCGAGACCGAGCGCCAAGGCTGCGACCGGCGCGGCCATCGCCAGAGGCAGGCCCGTGCCGACCCAGTGGGCCAGAGCCTTGATCGCGCAGACCGCTTCGAGCGGCATGGCGCCGAGCGCGAGCAGGTCCAGCGCGCCGTCCTCGTGATCGCGCTCGAACATTCGCTCGAGACTGAGCAGGCTGGCCAGGGCCAGGGCGACCCAGGCGATGGCGGCGGCCAGCGGCGCCAGACGGTCTGGCTCTGAGCTTCCCGCCAGCGGGATCAGGGTGGTCAGGACGGCCAAGAAGCCGACGGCAACCAGCGGCCCGCCGCCGCCGCCCCAGGTTAGGGCCAGCTCGCGGCGGAACAGGACGGCGGCGGCCCTCACGACAGACCTCCGAGGTCGAGGCTGTCGACCGGGATCGGCAGCGGATCGTGGACGGCGGCGAGGATGGCGCCGCCCGTCGCCAGATGATCCGCCATCAGCCGGCCCAGAGCCTCGCGCCAGCGAGCGTCGAGCGGGGCGAAGGGCTCGTCCATCAGCCACAGCGGGCGCGGGGCGGCGATCAGTCGGGCCAGGGCCAGGCGACGGCGCTGGCCAGCCGACAGCTTGCGCGTCTCCAGATCCAGCAAGGGGGCGAGGCCCAAGACCTCCTCGGCGCGGACGACGCCGGACGCGTCCGCGCCCAGCCAGCGGGCCTGGAAATCGACTTCCTCGCGGGCCAGGCGCTGGCCCTTGAGCCCGTCCTGATGGCCGAGGAAGTGGAGCCGGTCACGCGCCTCGGCCGGCGGCTGGCCGCCGATGAGGATGTCGCCGACGTCGGGGCGGATGAATCCCGCGATTGAGCGTAGCAGCGAGGTCTTGCCCGCGCCGTTGGCGCCGGTGAGGGCGATGGCCTGGCCGGGGGCGAGGCCGAACGACAGGTCGCGAAACAGCACCCGCTCGCCGCGCGACAGGGAGAGGTTGGTGACGGTCAGCATGTCTTCCCCCCTTGCGGGGGAAGGTGGCTCGCGCAGCGA
>CAXBPJ010000073.1:0-7030 GCA_963977325.1 uncultured Brevundimonas sp.
TGCCCAGCGCCATGTCGAGGCCCAGCGAGCCGGTCGAGACGCTCTCGATCTCGGCCACCACTCCGCCCTTGCCCAGCTTCATCACCGAGCCCTTGCCGAAGGCGCGGTCAATCTGGGCGATCGCCGCCTCCAGCGCCCGTTGCTTGTCTCCGTCGTCCTTGCCCACCAGTTTCAAAGCCGCCTGCGCCATTGATCTCTCTCCCATCTCTAGACCGATTCCGGGGAGAGACCCGCCATGGACCCGCTCCCGTTCTGATGGGCGACTATGTGCACGGTTTGTTCCCGTTGCCAATATGTTCTTTTCCACCCGCGTGCCCGCACGACCGATTTTGACGTGTCACCCCTTGGCAGCCAGCGCCGGGGGAGTGCGCGCGGCGCGCCAGGCGGCGAACAGGCCCAGCGCCAGACCGAGGGTCCACCCCAGAACCACGGCGAGCAGTCCGGCCTGCCAGCTGAGCCGGATCGGCCATTCCCACAGGCGCGCCGCCACGGCCGCGCCGGCCACACCGAGCACAAGACCGCCAACGGCGGCCACCGCGCCGATCAGGGCGTGCTCCAGCGACACCTGCGCCAGGATGCGCCGGGCGTCGCCGCCCATGGCCAGGCGCAGGGCGATCTCGCGACGGCGCGCGGCGGTGGAGGCCAGGGCGATGCCCCCATAGCCGATCAGGCTGGCCACCAGGGCCGCGCCCGTGAAGGTCCACAGCAGGCGCGACAGGGCGGCGCGCTGGCGCACCTGCTCCAGGATATCGGCGCCGGGATCGTCGTAGCTGTAGGGGCTCTCGCGCGACATCGGCACGCCGGCCATGCGGCGCATCAGCCGGTCGGCCTGGAAGCGCACGTCCTGCATGTCGACCTCCGGGCTCATGAAGAAGCTGATCCAGCTGGCCTCGCGCGGGCCGGGCCCGCGTTCCTCGCCGGGCGGGCGCACGTCGAAATAGCGTCGGGCGGCCATGAAGGGGGTGATGGCGGCGTCGTTGAAGCGGCGGGCCGCGTCTCGGCATAGTCCAGCACGCCCACGACGCGGCAGCGCGGCCCGCCCAGGGAAATCTCCTCGTTCAGCAGCGAGCGCTCGCGCTGGCCCAGCTCGAAGGCCATGCCGGCGCCGATCAGGCACACGCGCGACAGGCCGCCGACCTCCTCCTCGGTCAGCCAGCGACCTTCCACCAGCGGGGCGTCCAGCTCGCGGCGATAGTCGCCATAGGCGCCGAAGACGGTGACGGAACGGGTCTCGCTCACGCCGCGCAGGGGGGCCGTGGCCTGCACCCAGGCGGCGGAGCTCTCGACGCCCTCGAGCTCCTCCAGCAGCCGCGCCTGATCGTCGAGCGAGGGCGCGCCGCGCCGTGACGGCACCAGGCCGCTCTCGCGGATCACCAGGGTGGCGGCGTAGGCGCCGAAGGCCAGCCGTTCCAGCTGAGCCGTGAATCCGCCCAGCGCCGAGGCGGAGAAGACCACGCAGGCAACCGCTGACGCCAGCGACAGGACCAGCGCCAGGCTGCGCAACGGCCGGGCCAGCACCGCCCAGGCGGCCGAGCGCAGGGCGAAGCCGCCCTTCACGCCCCGCCCTCGGTCTCGACCAGACGGCCGCGCGCCATGGTCAGGCGCAGATGGGCGCGGCCCAGGACGATGGGGTCATGGCTGGCGCAGACCACCAGGGCCCCGCCCTCGGCCGCCGCCAGCAGGTGGTCGACGACCAGATGGCTGTTGGCTTCGTCCAGAGAGGCGGTCGGCTCGTCGCATATGATCAGCCGCGGCCGGGCCGCCAGGATGCGCGCCAGGCCGACCCGCTGCCGCTCGCCGCCCGACAGGGTGTCGATCAGGGCCGAGGCGCGATGGTCGAGGCCCAGGGCGGCGATGGCCTCACGTGCTCGCGCCGTGCGCTCGGGCGGGGGCAGGTCGCGGTACTCCAGCGGCAGCCTGACGTTGTCGAGCACGCTCATCCGCTCGATCAGGCCGGCGTCCTGGAACAGGAAACCGATCTCGGCCCGGCGCAGGGCGGCGGCCGCCCGGTCGTTCAGCGCGCCGATGGTCACCCCGGCGATTTCCAGCCGGCCGGCCGAGGGCCGGTCCAGCAGGCCCAGCAGGTTCAGCAGGGTGGACTTGCCGCATCCCGACGGCCCCAGCACGGCGACCAGCCGCCCGGCCGGCAGGTCCAGATCGACCTCGTCCAGCGCCACCACCTCGCCCGTCGCCGAGGCGAACCGCCGCCCCAGCCCTTCGGCGCGGACCATGCCGCTCACACGGCGTTCCGGGGGTCGCGATTGTCCTTGACGATAACGACATCGCCAGGTTTGAGGCCCTCGAGGATTTCGACATAGTCATCGGTCTCGGCGCCGATCTTGACCTCGCGCCGGGCGGGCTGGCTGTTCTCCAGCACGAAGATCAGGCGAACGCCGCGCCGGATGTTGCGTCCGAATTCAGCGCCGCCGGCAGCCGCCCGTATCTGGAATCAATCGCGGATATTCCGCGCGATCAAGGGCAGATGTATTGCAGGTCGAGTCAATTGTCCGAGATAAACTCAGACGTGTGACACCCCGTCGCTACCCAAAATTGTACAATGTCCTCGTGACCGGCGACAGTGATCCACGGCCAAGCTGATGCGTTGGGTCTCCATGACCAAGACCTCCCAGCCCGCCGTCCTGACCATCCGCAATGCGCGCCTGGCCGACATCCCGGCCCTGATGGCCCTGACCGCCAAGGTCTATAAGGAGCCGGTCTATTCCACCGGCATGCTGCGTGGGCAGATATCCAAGTTCCCGGACGGCCAGTTCGTGGTGGAGTTCGAAGACGAGATCGTCGGTTACGCGGCGGGCTTCCGCATCGACGAGAAGGCGGCGCTCAGCCAGCACAGCTGGACCGAGATCACCGGCAACGGCTACGCGGCGCGGCACAATCCCAATGGCGAGTGGCTGTACGGCATGGAGGTCTGTGTCGACCCCGACCGGCGGCGCCTGAGGATCGGCCAGCGGCTGTATGACGCCCGGCGTGATCTATGCGAGGCCAAGAACCTGAAGGGCATCGTCTTCGGCGGCCGGATGCCCGGCTTGTCCAAGAAGAAGAACCCCTATCCGGAGCCCGAGGCCTATCTGGACGCGGTGGCGGCGCGGCGGATGAACGATCCGGTCATCGGCTTTCACCTGCGCGCGGGGTTCGAGCCCATCGGGGTCTTGAAGGGCTATCTGAAGGACGACCGGGCCTCAAAGGGCCACGCCGCCCACATGGTCTGGCGCAATCCCTACCATGTCGAGGATGAGGGCAGGGGGGCGGCCTTCGCGGTCAAGGAGAATGTCCGCATCGCCACCGTGCAGCTGCAGGCGCGCAAGGTGTCGAGCTTTGAGGAGTTCATCGCCAACGTCGAATATTTCGTCGACGCCCCCGCCGACTATCGCTCGGATTTCGTGGTCTTCCCGGAGCTGTTCACTCTGCAACTCCTGTCGCTGGAGCCCAAGCGGCTGAGCCCGGCGGAATCGATCGAGGCCCTGACCCGATACACGCCGCGTTTCATCGAGGCGCTGAGGGAGATGGCGGTCGGCTACAACATCAACATCATCGGCGGCTCGCACCCGACGCGGACCGAGGACGGCGACATCCAGAACGTCGCCTATGTCTTCCTGAGGGACGGCTCGGTCCACGCCCAGGAGAAGATCCACCCGACCCCGAACGAGCGCCACTGGTGGAACATCAAGGGCGGCGACCGGGTCCACGCCATCGACACCGACTGCGGGCCGATCGGGGTGCTGATCTGCTACGACTCGGAGTTTCCGGAGCTGGCCCGGCGGCTGGTGGACGAGGGGGCGCGGCTCCTGTTCGTGCCCTTCTGCACGGACAACCGGCAGGGCTATCTCAGGGTGCGCTACTGCTCGGCGGCGCGGGCGATCGAAAACCAGTGCTACATGGCTCTGTCGGGCAATGTCGGGAACCTGCCCAATGTCGAGAACATGGACATCCAGTACGCCCAGTCCTGCATCCTGACGCCGTGCGACTTCCCCTTCGCGCGTGATGGGGTGGCGGCCGAGGCCTCGGAGAATGTCGAGACGGTTACGGTGGCGGACCTGGATCTGTCGGACCTGGCCTGGGCCAAGTCGCAGGGGACGGTGCGCAATCTCAGCGACCGGCGTTTCGACCTCTACAAGACGGTGTGGACCGACGCGGAGTAGGTCAGGCCGCCTCGTGCGCCTGACGCCGCAGCCGCCAGAACCTCAGGGTGCGCATCGCCGTCTCTCGCTGCAGATCAGTGTAGAGGCTGGTGTAGCTCTGTGCCTTGGCCAGGGCGTCGTGCTCGCGCGCCAGCAAGACGACGGCGTAGGTCAGGAACAGGGAACGATCCAGGTTCGCCGCCTTGCACACCACCGCCAGGGCGTCGATCTCGCCGCGGTCGACGATCTGTTTGGCCGTGTGGAAGTCGATCTCGGCCATGTCGGCCAGGGCGATCAAAAAGGCGGTGCGGCTGCCCGAACGCAGCAGGCGCGCCAGGGTGTGGGGGGTCAGCTGCCCGGCCGCGGCCAGTTCGCGGACATAAACTTCGGCCTCGGCATGGCCGTCGGGCAGCTGGCCATCGTCCGCGGCGACCCTGTTGCGACCCGCCGATAGCGCCTGATCCAGCAAGGCGGGGTCCAGGCGCGCGTTCCGCTCCAGGATGGTCCGGCGCAGGCGCGCCTCGACGATGAAATACATCTCGTTCAGCAGGTCAGGCGGGAGGCTGGTCCGCTCGACCACGGCGGCGTGCAGGCCGGGATTGGCCAGGGCGCGACTGACCGCCGCCTCGTTGGCATGGCGCGACAGGGCGGCTCCCTGGTTGCGCAGCAGGGCGCCCAGGGTCTCGTCGTCGCCGCGCTCGACGATGACGTCCGACACCGCCTCGGAGACCGTGGCCCGGCCCGACACCGCCCTGAGTTGGGACTGACCCCGCCGCGACACGACTTCCAGAAGATCGGCGTCCTGCAAGACAGGCGATCCCTTAAGCACCGGATTGGAAACGGCCGGCGACGGATCCAGCGCCAGCGTCCGCACCAGGGCGTGTGGCGCATCCAGCGACACGGAAAAGCGCTCGGACAGTTCGCCGCGAACCGCCTCCTCCATCTCGGCCGCCAGCCGGGCCATGACCTCGCCGTACAGGGCGTCTTCGGCCTGGGATCGAACCGGCGCGCCGAAGAAGTGGTCGGTCAGTTCGCGCAGCAGGGCTCGCCGCGTCTCGCTGGAGCCCTCGTGGGCCATGGCGATCAGGTCGGGCAGACGTGAAGGCTGGTCCACGGTTGCGGCCGTCTGGGTCATGGCAGCGGATCCTCGGCGACCGAGGGCGCCAGGCCGTTTTGGCGCGCGATGACCGGCGCGGGCGGCGGCTCGGCCAGATCGACCGGGGCGAAGTCCAGATAGACGGGATCGGGAATTGGGGTCGGATCGGGGCGGCGCCCCGCCTGACGATGGACCGAATAGTAGCGGGCACTGTCCTCGTGCTCGGCCCGGCTCCGCGCGGGCGGCGGCGGGGTCTGGGCGGACGCCTGCGCGGTGGGCTGCGGTTCAGACGCCTCGGACGCCGGCGCTTCAGGGCTTTGGGCCTCGGCGGCGACGTCGGGACTGGACGCGGCCTGGGGGCGGTTCAGCTGGAAGATCAGGGCGTCGCGACGCGGGGCGTTGGGATCGGCCACCGGCTCGGTGCTTGGGACCGGCGACGGCGACATCGTCTCCGGATCAGGCGAGGGCTCCGCCGAGGGGGGCGCCGCATTCGCGGTGGGGCTGACGCGGAAGATCGGGGCGTCGGCCCTGGGCGCGCGCGGATCCGGAGTTTCAGCACGGGCGACGGCCTGGGCCTCGAAGTCCGGGAAGTCGGCGCGGGGCGGCTCCCATTCCGGCTGTCGGATCGCGGGCTGGACAGGCGCGGTCTCGACCTGACGGGGCTCCGGTTGCGGAGCTGGTGTCGGCTGGGGCGCCGTCTCCGGTTGCACGGGCGGCGGCCCATAGTGCGGCTGAGCCGCCGGCGGGGTGGGGTTGGGCCGATAGACGGGCGCGCGACGGTCGGGCGCAGCCTCGGCGTAACGATCGACCGGCTGGATCGACGGATAGGGGGCGGGCCGCAGGCGCGGCGCTTCGCGCATCGACGGATACGGCGGGGCGGCGACCGTGCGCGGGGGAGCCTGATAGGGCGCAGGCGCGGCTTCGGTCAGGCGCGGCTGGGGTTGCAGGCCCGGTGCGGCGTCGACCGTCACCTGACGCGGCGCCGCCTGGAGCGCGGCCGAGGCCCGGCCGCTGTAGCGGGATCCGCCGATCACCGGCGTCCGCTCGACCGGCGTCACCACGGGCGCGGCCTCGGCGACGGCCCCCATGTCGGTCTGGATCGCAACCTGGGGCTGGGCGGCGACCGGCTTTCCGGCCCAGCTCAGCATCCGCGAGCCCATCCGCTGCTGGGCCAGAGCCGGGCTCGCCATCAGCCCGGCCAGCCCCGCGATCAGGGCCAGCCGCCCGCCTCCTCGCAGGAGGCGGGGACGGGACAGGCGGTCGAAGTCGGTCGCGGTGGGGCGCATGGGCGGCCTCCGGTCAGGGGAACTCACCGTGATGCTTAGAGAAGTCGGCTTAAAGCCGGGCTAACGCGGATGTTCGGCGGGGGGGCGAACTGTCGCCCCGCGCTGAGGTTCGACCTCACCCCCGTCCGGGCAGGAAGTCGACCGTGAAGACGTCGGCCGGGTCGGTTTCGGCCGCGACGGCGCCGACCGCGGCGGCGGCCTCGATGTAGTCGCGCCACCGCTCCAGCGTCATGGACCCGATGCCATAGACGGGCGCGTCGCCGCCCAGCACCAGTCCCGCATCGATGATCCGCTGGCGTTGCGCCATCAGGCTCTCGGCCGTCACGCCCGGCGCGGCCCTTGAAATCAGGCCGTGGGCCGGAGCCGGATCGCGCGCCAGATAGTCCCGCCACCCCTCGGCCGTGGCCACGATGAAGGCGCTGAGCGCGCGGGCGTTGTCGCGGGCGAAGCCGTCGGGGGCGATGACCAGCGAGCCGTAGCCGGCGAAGCCCTCCTCGGCCGGCAGGCGCCAT
>CAXBPJ010000074.1:0-6962 GCA_963977325.1 uncultured Brevundimonas sp.
GGCATCTGGACGGCGCCATGCTGGTCTTCGAGGACGTCACCGCGCTGCGCGACCTGCGCGTCGAGGTCGAGCGGCAGGAGGAGCGGCTGAACGCGGTGCGGTCCATGGCGCGGATCGCGGTCTGGCATTACGACGCCGCATCGCGGATGCTGACCATCGACGACAGCTCAGACCTGCTGGGCCTGGGCCAGACGGCGCAGCTGCCGCTGTCGGCCTTTGCGGCCCTGATCGCGCCCGCCGACCGTGACGGGCTGCTGGCCGACCTGCAGGCCTGCGCCGCGGGCACGGCCTTTCGGCGTGTCGTGTCACCTTCGTCCGACGCACGCTCCGCCGTGCGGTTGGAGACGGCGGCCGCGCGGTTCGGGACCGACGACGGCGATTGCCGCGTGCTGGGGGTCATGCTGGACGTGACCGCCGCGCAATCGGCCGCCACGCTGCGTGAAGCGGTGATTTCCGAGATGGACCACCGGGTCAAGAACCTGTTCACCCAGATCTCGGCAATGCTGCGGATGGCGGCCCGCGAGACCGACGACGCCCAAACCGTGGTCGAGGAGGTCTCTGCCCGGATCAATGCGCTGGCCAGCTCTCACGGACTGACCACGGCGCGGGGCACCAAATCGCAGCTGCCTCTGGCCGATCTGATCGCGACCACGCTGGCGCCCTATGATGGTGCGCGGATCGACAGCGGCGGTGACGACCTGACCATCCCGGCCCGCCTGGTGGTCCCGATGTCGCTGATCCTGCACGAACTGGCCACGAACGCGTTCAAGTACGGCGTCTTGGGGCCGGTCGATGGTGCGCTGCAGATCACGTGGCGGCGCGATGGCGACAGGGCGGTGCTGGACTGGACCGAACGCTATGACGCGCCGCGGGCGCAGGACGAACCCGATGCGGGCTTCGGCTCGATCCTGCTGGAGGGAGCGACATCGCAGATCGACGGCACGTTGCAGGTGACGCTGGACGCGGACAGCCGCCGCACCCGCCTGACCTTCTAGGTCAGCAGCGCGCCGACCTGCCGCATCTGCTGGCGCAGCATGTCGGGAATGTCGGATTCGGTCATCGTCTCGTCCCCCGCCCAGGTGCGCACGGCATGCGACAACGCGTGGGTCGCCAGTTCGGCGATCAGCATCGCCTCGGCCTGGCGGTCGGGGCCCAGGCGGGCGTGCAGCAGCCCGCCGATCGTCAGGGCGATGTTGTCCATCGAATTGCGGAACACGGCCATCAGCTCGGGGGTGGTGTCCCAGACCTGTTCGATCATGCGGACGACCTGGCGGTCCAGATCCTTCAGCTCCAGCATCCGTCCCAGCAACAGCGCCAGATCGTCGATCAGCGCCCCCTTGGACGTCACGATCCAATCGGCCGTGCAGGGTTCCAGCTGCGGCGGCATGCCCAGGACCGCGGCCTGCTTGTTGGCGTAATAGTTGAAGAAGGTGCGCGGACTGATCCCTGCCTCGGCGGCAATGGAATCGGTGGTGACCGCCGCATAGCCCGACCGGATGCTCAACCGCAGCGCGGCCAGCTGGATCTCTCGGGCGGTCTGCTGGCGGCGGCGGTCGCGCAGGTTGCTGGTCATTTTCGGGGCAGTCTCCTCGTGCAGTCGAAGCAAACATTGCATAGTCCACAAAAACATGCAATCAGCGCGCAACAGTGACGCCCCGTCGGGTGCTTATCCAGGACAAAGATGATGCCGAAACACAGCCTTGCGACCGGCGCCGCCATGGTCGCCGCGATTCTGTCCACCTCCGCGGCCTGGGCACAGGCGCCTGAAGGGATGCCGCCCAAGCAGGTGGGCGTCATGCAGGTGGCGGTTCAGGACGTTCCGCGAATCGTGACCCTGCCCGGTCGCGCGGTCGCGGTGTCGTAGACCGCCATCCGCCCCCGCGTCGGCGGCATCGTGACCGAGATCCTGTACGATCCCGGCGCCGCGATCGAGGCGGGCACCCCGATGTTCCGCATCGAGGACACCACCTATCAGGCGAACCTGGCCAGTGCCGAGGCGCAGGTCGCCTCTGCCCGCGCCCAGGTGACGCAGTCGCAGTCGTCGTTTGACCGCACCCAACAGCTGCTGGGGTCTGGGACGACCCAGGCCCAGGTCGAACAGGCCCAGGCCGCGCTGGACCAGGCGACTGCCGCGCTGCAATCGGCCGAAGCCGACCTGACGCTGGCCCAGGCCGAACTGGGCTGGACCACGGTCACCAGCCCCCTGTCGGGCATCGCCAGCGTGTCGGCAGCGTCCGTGGGCGATCTGGTGACCGCCGGACAGGCCGACGCCATGGCTACCGTCACCCAGCTGGACCCGATCGAGGTCGACATGTACGAACCTTCGTCGCGCTTCCTCAGCGTGCTGGACGACATCAACGACGGCAACCTGCGCCTGAACGACGAACTGGCCGCGACCCTGACGCTGGACCCCGCCAATCCGTCGAACAGCACACTGGCGGCCACAATCCCCCTGACCGATGTCGACTCTAACTCCGAGGGTCTGGACGGGCATCTCCAGACCGACGACTTTTTCGACACCGCCAACCATCCGACCGCGACCTTCCGCGCCACCTCCATCGTGGTCGACTCCGACGATCCGACCGAGGCGGACGTGACGGGCGAGTTGACCCTGCGCGGGGTCACCCGCCCCGTCACCATGGAGGTCGAGTTCAACCAGGCCGGCCCGTCGATGGGCGGGGTCTACAAGGTCGGCTTCGACGGCGAAGCCACCATCAGGCGCTCGGAGTTCGGCATCGACTTCGCCCTTCCGGCCTTGGGCGACGAAGTCGAACTCCACATGGAAGGCGAGTTCGTGCTTCAGGAGGGCGACGCGGCCTCGTAGAGCGCGCGAGCCTCGGGGGCGGGTCCGCGCCGCGTCCCGAGGCCCAGGACCTCAAGCTCGACCAGGCGGTCGTTCAGCACGAACATCAGGGCGTCGCCGGGCCGCACCTGACGGCTTGGCTTGTTGATGCGCGTCTGTCGGCCCTGATGCGTCAATCGCACCGCGCCCGCCTCGACGAAGGCCGCCGCCTGGCCGCGCGTCTTGAAGAAGCGCGCGCGCCATAGCCAGATATCGATGCGACAGGCTTCATGAGCGGTGTCGGTCATTGGCCGACAACTGAGCAGAGGGTCGAACGGCTCCCGCTCACTCAGCGCGCGCCGCGCTTGCGAACCCACATGGCCGCGTCGGCCTCGGCCAGCCAGGTTTCCGGATCGTCCTGGCCGACATAGGCGCGGACCCCGAAAGCGCCGCCCAGCCGCGCAGTTCGGCCCTCCCACTCGAACCGTTCGGCCGTCATGCGCTCGGCCAGCAGTCGCGCCTTGTCGCGGCCCTGGTCCAGCCCGGCGTTCAGCATAACCAAGGCGAACTCGTCGCCGCCCAGCCGGCCCACGGCGTCGGATTCGCGCACATTCTCGCCCAGAAGTTCGGCGACGCGGACCAGGGCGGCGTCCCCGGCGGCGTGGCCCAGGGTGTCGTTGACGCCCTTGAAGCCGTCCAGATCCAGATACAGCAGCACCGCCTCGACCTGGTGGCGGGCGCAGTAGGCCATGGTCCGCTTCAGCACCTCAACAAACCCGCGGCGGTTCAGGGTCGGGGTCAGCACATCGTGGTCGGCCAGGGCCTCGGCGGTGACCGCGCGCGCCTCCAGCTCGGCGGTCCGGGCGCGCAGGGCGGCGACCTCGGCGCGCAGGCGCTCCAGTTCGGCCGTTCCGGTCGCGTCCAATGTGGTCAAGATCGCCGTCAGTCCCGCCGCCGTCCGGGCGACTCACCCGGCTCAGACAGAGGGCGATGATAGGGCCGCCGGTTGCGGGCGCAACGCCGCGCGTGTAGTCCCGCGCTTTCCCGCGCAGAGAGGGGCGCGCATGGCCCACGCCAACCCACCCGTCGCCATCGTCATGGGCAGCCGCTCGGACTGGCCCACGATGAAGCATGCGGCCGACGCGCTGGACCGGCTGGGGGTGGCCTGGGAGGCTCGGGTTGTGTCGGCCCATCGCACGCCCAAACGCCTGTGGGACTTCGCGAGCGGCGCGGCGGATGCGGGCTTCAAGGTGATCATCGCCGGCGCCGGCGGGGCGGCCCATCTGCCGGGCATGGTGGCGTCGATGACGCCGCTGCCGGTGTTGGGCGTGCCGGTCCAGTCCAAGGCGCTGAGCGGCCTCGACAGCCTGTTGTCCATCGTTCAGATGCCCGGCGGCGTGCCTGTGGCCACCCTGGCCATCGGCGAGGCCGGGGCCAAGAACGCCGGCATCCTGGCCGGGCAAATCCTGGCGCTGAACGACGCCGAGCTGACGGGGCGGCTCAAGGCCTTCATCGAGGCCCAGGCCGAGGCGGTCCACGAAACGGTCGAGGACTGAGTGACGACGCCGCTTCCCCCCGGCTCGACCCTCGGCGTTCTGGGCGGCGGCCAGCTGGGCCGGATGCTGGCCCAGGCGGCGGCGCGGCTGGGCTTCGACACCGTCATCCTCGATCCCCAGGCGAACAACCCGGCGGGCCGCGTGGCGCGCGAGCAGATTGTCGCCGCCTATGACGACGCCGACGCCCTGGACCGTCTGGGCGCCCTGGCCGACGCCGTCACCTTCGAGTTCGAGAACGTTCCCGCCGCCTCGGCCGAGCGCGTGACCCGCGCCGGCGCCCGTGTCGCGCCCGGCCCGCGCGCCCTGGCCGTGGCCCAGGATCGGCTGGAGGAAAAGACTTTCCTGAACGGCGTCGGCGCGACCACCGTCGCCTTCGCCGCCGTCGACGACCGCGCTTCGCTGGACGCGGCCATGGCGGACCTAGGCCTGCCCGCCGTCCTCAAGACCCGGCGCGAGGGCTATGACGGCAAGGGCCAGGTCTGGATCCGCGACGCCGCTGACGCTGAAGCCGCGCTCGGCGCGATGAACGGCCGGGCCGCCATCCTAGAGGCCCGCGCCGACTTCACCCGCGAGCTGTCGATCATCTGCGCCCGCTCGTGGAGCGGCGAGATCGCCGTCTACCC
Organism: uncultured Brevundimonas sp.; assembly: GCA_963977325.1. Lineage (GTDB taxonomy): Bacteria > Pseudomonadota > Alphaproteobacteria > Caulobacterales > Caulobacteraceae > Brevundimonas. The sequence continues at coordinate 4,962 of CAXBPJ010000074.1, forward strand.
GCTGGGCCAGAACGCGCACGCGGGCGGCGTGCTGGCCACAACCGTGGCCCCGGCGGAAGTGGACGCCGCAACCGAGGCTCGCGCCCGCGACATCGCCACGGCCATTCTGGAAGGTCTCGACTACGTCGGGGTGATGGGAGTGGAGCTGTTCCAGTTGTCGGACGGAACCCTGCTGGTCAACGAGATCGCGCCACGGGTGCACAACACCGGCCACTGGACGCAGGACGGCTGCCTCTGTGACCAGTTCGAACAGCACGTCCGCGCCGTCATGGGCTGGCCCCTGGGGCCGACCGAGGCGCTAGCTCGCGTCGAGATGACCAATCTGCTGGGACCGGCCGTCGAGGACTGGGCGACGTTGGCCTCCGATCCGGGCGCGCGCCTGCATCTCTACGGCAAGGGCGAGGCCCGCCCCGGCCGCAAGATGGGCCACCTGAACCGGGTGATCGGCTGAGGCTGAAGGCGCTCAGTCCCTCAGCAGCTCGTTCACGCCCGTCTTGGCGCGCGTCTGGGCGTCCACCCGCTTGACGATGACGGCGCAGTAGAGGCTCGGGCCGCCGTTCGGATCGGGCAGGGCGCCCGGCACCACCACGGACCAGGCCGGCACTTCGCCGCGGAACACCTCACCGGTGGCGCGATCGACGATCCTGGTCGAGGCCGACAGATAGACGCCCATGGCCAGGACCGCGCCCTCGCGCACGATGACGCCTTCGGCCACTTCGGCGCGGGCGCCGATGAAGCAGCCGTCCTCGATGATGGTCGGATTGGCCTGGAGCGGCTCCAGCACGCCGCCGATGCCGGCTCCGCCCGACAGATGCACGTTCTTGCCGATCTGGGCGCAGGACCCGACCGTGGCCCAGGCGTCGACCATCGAACCCTCGTCGACATAGGCGCCGATGTTCACGAAGCTGGGCATCAGCACGACGTTCCTGCCGATGAAGGCGCCCTGCCTGACGATCGATCCAGGGACCGAGCGGAAACCGGCGGCCTGATAATCGGCGCCCGACCAGTCGGCGAACTTGTTCGGAACCTTGTCCCACCACGGGCCGACGCCCGGCCCCTCGGCGGCGACGCCGCGCTCGCCCGGCCGCATCAGTTGATTGTCGTTCAGACGGAAGGACAGCAGAACCGCCTTCTTAAGCCACTGATGCGTGGTCCAGGAGCCGTCGTCGCCCCGCGACGCCACGCGGGCCTCGCCGGAATCCAGCAGGGCTAGGGCGCTCTCCACCGCCTCGCGCGTTTCGCCGCCGGTCGAAGGAGAGACCTCGGCGCGGGCCTCCCAAGCCCGTTCGATGACGGCTTCCAACTGGGCGCGGTCGGTCATGCGGCGTCTCCCTTGAGAACGGCGGTGGCGAGGAAGGGGGCGAGGGCCAGCGCCCGGTGATCGACGAACGGAGCCTGGGAATCGATCGCCTTGGGGCCGACCAGCACCGTGGTCATGCCCAACGCCTTGGCCGGAGCGAGATTGCGCTCGGTGTCCTCGAAGAAGGCGGTGTGGCTGGGGTCCAGGGCGAAGCGGTCCAGCATGCGGGCGAAGGTGTCGGGATGGGGCTTTGGCCGCATCTCGGCGTCCTCGATGGCGAACAAGCCGTCGAACAGATCGCGCACGCCCAGCTGTTCCGCCACCCGCTCGCCGTGCCGGATCGAGCCATTGGTGAAGATGTAGCGGGGGCCTTCGAGCCGCTCCAGCGCTGCGCGCAGCCCGCGACTTCGTGGACGTCGTGCAGGAAGTCGGCGACGTCGATCTCGTAGTCGGCCATCAGTCCGCCCAGCGCCGCGCCGTGATCGGCCAGGTACTTCAGCTGCAGCGCCCGCGCCTCGTCTTCGCCCAGGCCGGTCAGCCGGATCATGTAGTCGCGGATGCGCCCCGAGACCCGCTTCAGGATTTGCCGCTCGGGCGGATAGAGGGTGTCGTCCAGGTCGAACAGCCAGGTGCGGACGTGGCTGAGGTCGGCGCCGAGTTCGGTGGGTGCTTCTCCCTCCCCTTCAGGGGAGGGTGGTCGC
>CAXBPJ010000075.1:0-6960 GCA_963977325.1 uncultured Brevundimonas sp.
TCGATCTTCGGCATCTTCCTAGTGCGCCAGTACTGTCTGTCGATCCCCGACGAGATGCTGGAGGCCGCCCGCGTCGACGGCGCCACCGAGGGCCAGATCTTCCGCCGCGTGGTCCTGCCCAGTCTTCAGCCGATCGTGGTGACCCTGGGCCTGTTCATCTTCCTGGGCAGTTGGAACGACTTTCTGTGGCCCCTGATCATCCTGACCGATCAGTCGAAGCGGGGACCCAGTCCTTTTAGGACGAGCGGGCTTATCTCGGCTTGGCGCCGAGCTCAGGGCGGACAGGTCTTTCGCCCAAAACACTGGGTCCCCGCCTTCGCGGGGATGAGCGGAGTTGGAAATGCGCTTTTTGATCGGCGTGCTCGCCTGGCTTTGCCTCACGGTTCCCGCCCTGGCCCAGACCACGGTGCTGGATGATTTCGATGGCGCCTTGGCGTGGCAGGCGGACGCCTCGACCGATGTGACCTCACGCGCCAGCCAGGTGGCCGGGCGCGAGGGCGGGCGCGCCCTGCGCATGGACTACGACTTCAACGGTCGGTCCGGCTACGCCTTTGTGGCGCGGGCCATCGACCTCGACGTCCCCGAGAATTTCGAAATCAGCTTCTGGGTGCGGGGCGAGACCGATCCGAACACCCTGGAGATCAAGTTCGCCGACGCCTCGGGTGACAATGTGCACTGGCGTCAGATTCGCCAGTGGACCGCGCCAGACGGCTGGACCCAGGTGACCATCAAGCGCCGCCAGATCATCTGGGCCTGGGGGCCGGACCCGGATCGCACCTTCCGTGGCGCGGCGCGGATGGAGTTCGTCATCACCGCCGGCGAAGGCGGGCGCGGTCATATCGAGGTGGACGATCTGGTGCTGCGCGAACTGCCGCCCGAGCCGGACGTGCCGCCCCTGCCGGTGATCACAGCCAGCAGCACCGAGGGGCTGAACACGGTCGACCGTCTGGTGGACGGCGACCGGTCGACGACGTGGCGGTCTGAGGGGGCGGGAGTGCAGAGCCTGACCCTGGACCTGGGCTATGAGCGCGAATTCGGCGGCCTGACCCTGCGCTGGGCCGAGCGGCTGGCGGCGACGCGGTATCGGATCAGCGCGTCAGCCGAAGGCCGGGAGTGGCGCGAGCTGGCCCTGGTCGAGAAAGCCAATGGCGGCGTGGACTGGGTGCGGCTGCCGGAAACCTCGGGACAATGGCTGCGGCTGGACCTGCTGGCCCCCGAGCCGGCGCCGGCGGTGGTCGGACAGGTCGGCGCGGGGCAGCGGCTGAACGCTGCCGCCGAGAGCGCCTATGGCCTGTCGGAACTGGAGATCGAGCCGCTGGCGTTCGGCGAGACGGCCACGACCTTCGCCAGCGCGGTGGCCAAGGAGGCGCGGCGGGGCCTGTATCCGCGCGGCTTCCATGGTGAGCAACCGTACTGGACCCTGGTTGGGGTGGACGGCGGCGGCGAGAGCGGCCTGATCGGCGAGGACGGGGCGGTCGAACTTCGTCGCGGCGGGCCGTCGATCGAGCCCTTCGTGGTCGACAACGGAACCCTGGTCACCTGGGCCGATGTCGAGATCAGCCAGGGTCTGGTCGAGGACTATCTGCCGATTCCGTGGGTCGAGTGGCGTCACCGGGAATGGACGCTGAGGACCACAGCCCTGGCGGAAGGCGAGCCGGAGGCCGCGCGGCTGTGGACCCGGTATCAGCTGACCAACACCTCGCCGCGCGAGCAGACCCTGACCCTGGCGTTGGCGGCGCGGCCCTATCAGGTGAACGGACCCGTGCAGTTCCTGACCGTGCCCGGCGGCGTCGGCCCGATCGAACAAATCGACTGGACCGGCGGCGAGCTGGTGCTGAGCGACAGCATCCGCGTTCGCCCCCTGGTCGCGCCCGACGCCGTGGCCATGGCGACCTTCGACGAGGGGGCCGATCCCGACAGCCTGCTGATGGCCGAGCGACGACTGGACCCGGCGACGCGCCACGTCACCTCGGACCGCACCCACCTCCCGGCCGGCGCCCTGATCCACGACGTGACCCTCGCGCCCGGCGAGACGCGCACCTTCGTTCTGGTCACGCCCCTGTCCGGCGCGGCGACCGATCTGCCTGCGTCGGGTTCGGTGGAGGCTGCGTGGAACCAGGTTCAGGCGCGCCTTAAGGCCGAATGGAAGGCCAAGCTAGACCGCGTCGATTTGATCACCCCGCCAGAGGGCCAGCGCATTGACGATACGGTGCGGTCGTCGTTGGCCCACATGCTGATGTCGCGTCAGGGGCCGATCCTGCAGCCGGGAACGCGCAGCTATAACCGCGCCTGGATCCGAGACGGGGCGATGATGGCCGAGGGGCTGAACCGCCTGGGCTGGGTCTCTCTGTCCGCCGACTTCCTGGAGTGGTTCACGCCCTTCCTGTTCGACGACGGCAAGGTGCCGTGCTGCGCCGACGACCGGGGCTCGGACCCGGTGCCGGAGAATGACAGCCACGGCGAATACATCTTCCTGGCGGCCGAGACCTACCGGTTCGACGGCGATGTCGAGCGCTTGCGCTCGGTGTGGCCTGGCGTGCTCGGCGCCATCCGCTACATGGATGGCCTGCGCACCTCGACCCGCACGGCGGAATTCCAGACGCCCGAGACCCGCCACCTCTATGGCCTCTTGCCGCCGACCATCAGCCACGAAGGCTATTCGGACCGTCCGGCCTATTCCTACTGGGACGATTTCTGGGGGCTGCTGGGCTACAAGGACGCCGTCTTCATCGCCGAGACCCTGGGCGAGACCGAGGCGGCGGCCCAGATCGCGGCTGCGCGGGACCAGTTCGCGGCCGACATCTTCGCCTCTATCCGGGCGACGGCCGAGCACCACGACATCGACTGGATAGCCGGGGCGGCCGACCGGGGCGACTTCGACGCCACCTCGACCACCATCGCGCTGTCGCCCGTGGGGGAACTGGAGCGGCTGCCGGCCGACCTGCTGACCAACACCTTCGAGCGCTACTGGGAGAATTTCACCGCTCGCCAGGAACGCCGTCAGGCTTGGCGCGACTACACCCCCTATGAGCTGCGCAACGTCGGCGCCCTGATCCGGCTGGGCCAGCGCGAGCGGGCGATGCGGGCGCTGGACTTCTTCTTCGCCGACCGGCGACCCGAGGCCTGGAATGGATGGGCCGAGGTGGTCGGGCGCGACCCTCGGGAGCCGCGCTTCATCGGCGACATGCCCCACGCCTGGATCAGCTCCGACTATATCCGCTCGGCGCTGGACCTATTCGCCTATGACCGGGGCGGGGCGCTGATCCTGGCCGCCGGCCTTCCGCTGGACTGGATGACATCGGATGAAGGCGTGGGCGTGAGCGGCCTCTACACGCCCTACGGCCGCCTGTCGTATCACCTGCGCCGCGAGGGGGAGGGGATGGTCCTGACCTTCGACGGCGAGGCGCGTCCGCCGAACGGCTATGTGCTGGAATGGCCGACGGATGCGACGCCGCCCCGAGCCACGACAGACGGCCGCACACTCGCCTGGGACGTCGCCCGACTGGTGATTCCGGCCGATGTCCGGCGCGTCGATCTGCGATGAACGGCGTCTGACCGCACAGGTCCGGACGGCTTCAGAGTCGCGCCGCTAGGGTCGTCTCCATCGACACTCGTCGAACAAAGGAGATGACCATGTCGAACCGCACTTTCCGCTCCAAGGCCGCCGTCGCCGTGGCCATGAGCGCCGCTCTCGCCGCCGTGGCCGTGCCCGCCTCGGCCCAGGCCTACCAGCCGCGTGGCGGCCTGGGTAACGGCATCATCAGCTGCGACGCCCCCGGCGGTCGTCAGCAGGTCGGCGCCATCGGCGGCGCCATTCTCGGCGGCCTTCTGGGCAGCCGCATCTCGCGCCACGAACGCGAGGCCGGCGCCATCGGCGGCGCGGCCCTGGGCGCCGCGGCCGGTTCCTACATCGGCTGCCGCCAGCAGCGTCAGCGCGCGGCCCAGCAGGCGGCCTATTACGGCGAGCCCGCCTATGGCCAGACGGCCTCTAACAGCTACCGCGCCACCACCACTTTGCGCGTTCGCTCGGGTCCGGGCACCAACTACGCCCAGGTCGGCAGCCTCTACGCCGGCCAGAGCGTCCAGGCGGTGAGCTCGCAGGGCGAGTGGATGCAGCTGTCGAACGGCGGCTGGGTCAACGCCAACTACCTCAGCTACTGATCGCGGCCTGACCGCGACGGGGCCGCTCTCCGAAAGGAGGGCGGCCCTTTCGCTATTGGGACACCCACAGCACCCGCGACATCCAGTCGATCTCGCGGCGGGCCAGAACGCGCGGCGGGTGGTCGGGGTTTAGCGAGTGCAGGTGCGCCCGCGCCGATCCGCCGCCGGCATACTCCTTGACCATGACCTCGCCGTCGGTCGTCTGAACGACCACGCGGTCGCCCTTGCGCACATCGCCGACGGCCCGGTCCACCACCACCCGGTCGCCCTCGCGATACAGCGGCGACATCGAGTCGCCCGTGACCCGGATCGAAATCATGGTCGGGGTGGCGACCGGCAGATCGGTTCGGTCGGTGTCGGTTCCATAACCCTGTGGGTCGAACGGGCCGCCCGCCCCGGCCCGCGCCATGCCGAGCAGAGGGATGCTGTTGTCGGGCGCGGGCGCGTCCCCGGCCAGGCCGGCGAACTCGCCCAGCGACAGGCCGGTCGCCTGGAGCACCCGCATCAGGCTCTCGGTGGAAGGCCAGCGAGGCCGAGCCTCGCCACCGCGCTTGGAGGGATTGAAACTGGTCGCATCGAGCCCCGCCGCCTTGGCCAGCCCCGATGCCGACAGGCTCTGACGCGCCGCGAGGGCGTCAAGGGCGGTCCAGATCTCGGCGTGACTCAGCGGCATGATTCGCCGAGCCTAGCGTCAAGGGATAGGAATATCGACCTATTTCATCTCCAGGGCGCGGCGTTCCTGCCACGCCCAGAACGCCCCGACGGCCAGAGAGATCAGCACGCCATAGGCCGCGATGTTGACCACGGTGATGTAGGACCAGGCCGGCAGTCGCCGATCGATCAGCGGTACGAGATAGCTCATCAGGCCGATCAGCTGGAATCCTGCCGCCCAGATCGGCCAAGTTTTTCGTGATTTCCAGCCGAGGCCGACGAACACGCCAAGGACAACGAGATCCAAGACCAGAAGCAGCGGTTGCCAGTCGTTGAGCTGGACATCGTCCTGGAGGACGAGTGTGAGCATCCACGCCAGGAGGTATGACCCAGCGCCCACCCGCTCGGGTTGATCGCCCTGCCATAGGGCGAAGACGCAGACCGAGACCAGGACAAGGCCACCGATCTGCGAATACAGGGTGTCGAACATGAAGCGCCCCCGAGTCTCGCGACCCGGGGGCGATCATGCACGGTTTTTATTCGGACCGGAATGACCGGCCCAGAACCTTACGACGAATTAAGCCGCCACGGTCAGGAAGCCCGTCTTCTTGTCGGCGCCGGCGCGCCCGTCTTCGTAGTCGGGCTTGTCCATCGGACCGGCGGCGTAGACGCCCCAGCCCATCCGGCGATGATCGCGGGCGAGTTCGTGGTGGGCGCCGATCATGGCTTCACGGGCCTGACCGAGGGCAGCGAGCGATTCAAGCATCTTGGCCTGCGACCGCGACCCGGCCACGGCCGAGGCGTTCAGAGGAGCGCGCGACGCGACCAGCGCCTGCACCAGGGTGGTCGCCTGAGCGATGGCGGCGTCAATCGCGGCCTCGCTGGCATACAGTTCGGTGGCGACGCCAGCGATGATTTCGGCCTTGTCCATCGGGTACCCTCCAGCAAATGGTGAACAAGGACTTAACACAAGCTAGGCTGGATTCATAGTCTGTTTATCATGCTCTGTTCTTGGATGGGACAGGTGACCGGTCGCGGGCGGCGTTTCGTCTTCCGGCTTGTCCATCGGACCGGCCGCCAAGGTGTCCAGACCGCGCATTCTCGCCACCGCTGCAAGCGTGCGATGGGTGGCGACAAGTCGGGCTCGAGCTTCGGTAAGGGACGACACGCAACCGGCCACGCCCTCGAAAGCAGACTGGCCCGTGGTGGCGGCGACATAGATGGTCGCACGCGCCTGGGGCAGCATCGCCGCCAGGCCGGCGGCCTCGGTGAGGGCGGCGTCCAGGGCGGCTTCCGCGGCGAACAGCTTGGCGGCGACGGCTTCGGCGGTTGATGTGGTCACTGAGTCTCTCCCTGATGAACCGATCTCGGAAGACGACCGCCAAAACGCGAAGACGTCAATATAACACACGTCAAACGGGTGTCAGAAAGTGTGCGGTCAGAGCCGCGATCGGCGCGGCGCGATCATCCTGCCACGCCTCGACCAGAACATTGGCGACCCGCCGTCCCGCGCGACTGATCCGGGCGTGAGCGTAGGTGTCGCGGTCCCGCGCCGACCTCAGATAGGCGACCGCAAGATTGATCGGCTTGGGAATGTCCGCCTGGTCGAGATCCCTCGCCAGGCGCTCGACGGCCGCCAGCTCCATCATCGCCGCCGTCGCGCCGCCGTGGAGCGCGGGCAGCATCGGATTTCCTATCAGGCTCGGCTGATACGGCATGACGATCACAGCCTCGCCGTCGATCGTCTCCGCGCGGAGTCCCAGGAAGCGGGCATACGGGATGTGGTCGAGAACGCTCATGCGCCGACCTTTTCGCGCTCGGGGCGGGCGGCTGTCAGAATATAGGCGGCCTGCATGGTGGCCACGGGGTCATCGGCATCCCCGTCGTGGGCAAGACCCCGCACGAAGGCGATCGACCGGGTCAGTCGGTAGCACCGCGCCTGGCCGATCAGATCGCGCGGCGGCTGGGCGGCGCGCATGTAATCGACCCGCATGTCCAGTGTGGCGATCGGCGCATAGCCCTTCAGCGCGGTCCAGACCGACAGACCACCGACGTGGTCGAGGAGGGCGGTGACATAGCCGCCGGCGAGCACGCCGGTCCGCGGATCGCCGATGAAGGCCTCGCTGTAGGGGCCTCTCAGCACCACCG
>CAXBPJ010000076.1:0-6813 GCA_963977325.1 uncultured Brevundimonas sp.
CGTGTCTTCCCGCCGGGAGGTTAGGACGTTTCCAAAAGCGAGGTAAAGCGGCGTTCGATCGCCGCCGCCTCAGTGACCGCCGGGCTTGGGCTTGCGGACCAGGAAGACGCCGCCGATGACCAGCAGCACGGCGGTCGGGATCAGGGCGCCGAAGAAGCCCGTGCCCGGCGACAGGATCAGGAAGGCGAACAGGGCCAGGCAGAAGCTGATCAGCGTGCCCCACTCGGCCAGGGTCTGGAACAGGCTCCAGGTCGCCGCCTGCTCCTCGATGGTCATGGTTCCGCGCTGGTACGCGACGGCGTCGTGGTCGGCGTGCTCGGTGGCGCGGTCGCCGACATGCGGCTCTTCATGCGGGCGGGTCTCGAAACAGGGGTCAGAAAGGCGGCGCGGACTATAGCGATTGCCGCCCGCCGCTCAACCCCGCGGCGCGGATCAGGCCGCCAGACGCCAGGCGTCGCGGTCTTCCGGGGCGCGGACCTCGTCCCACAGCAGGTCTTCCTCAGCATAGCGGGCGGCGGGAGCGGCGATGACGTCGACGACCTGCTCCTCCAGCCGGTCCCAGATGACCTTCAGCCCATTGTCGCAGGGGACGGTCAGGTAGCGATCGGCGAAGCGGGGGGCGGCGGAAGCGGTGCGGTTCATGTCGGCGTCCTCGTCGGCTGGGCTTGTCTGATGAGGCACTGTGAGGCAGGGTTACGCCAAAATCGGACGTATCCAGTAATGCGGCACGACAAGGCGGTCATCCTCATCGATCTGGCCCGGCGCATGGCCGCCAGCGCCGAGGGGATGACGCTGGACGACATCGCCAACGATCTGGACGTCGGGCGACGCACGGCCGAGCGGCTGCGCGACGCGGTCGGTCTGCTGTTTCCGACTATGGAGGAGATGTCGGATCCGCCCAACAAGCGCTGGCGCATCCGGGGCGGGTTGTCGGCCTTCGAACAGGCGCCGACCACGGCGGAGCTGGCCGAGCTGTCCAACGCCTCGCGGCGGTTGCGGACCGATGGCGAACCGGCCCGGGCGGCGCAGCTGGAATCGCTGGAGCGCAAGATCAAGAGCGCGGTCAGGTCCACCACCCTGAACCGGCTGGCCCCCGATCTCGAGGCGCTGGTCCGGGCCGAGACCATCGCGGTGCAGGCCGGGCCGCGCCCCACCGCCGACGAGGCCATGCTGGCCGAGATCCGGAGCGCGGTGCTGGCGGGATCGGCGCTGGCCTTCGTCTACAGCCGCCCCGGCGCCGAGGCGCGGCGGCGCGCGGTCGCCCCGTGCGGCCTGATGTTCGGCCGGGCCAACTATCTGGTCGCCGCCGACCTGACGTCCCAGCGCATCCAGACCTTTCGCCTGGACCGGATGAGCGCGGTCGAGGCCCTGGGCCAGCCCGCCTCGCCGCCCGAGGACTTCGACCTCGCCGCCTTCGCCAGCCAGTCGTTCGGCATCTATCAGGACGCCGTCGAGGACGTCGTGCTGGAGATTGCGCCGGAAGGGGCGGCCGAGGCGCGGGCTTGGCGCTGGCATCCGACCCAGATCATCGAGGACCGGCCCGACGGTTCGGTCATCGTGCGCTTCACCGCCTCGGGCATGCGCGAACTGGCCTGGCACCTGTTCAGTTGGAGCGGTCAGGCCCGTATCCTGGCCCCCGAACGCCTCAAGGCGGTGATGGCGGCCGAGCTGGAGGCGGGGCGACGGGCGCTCGACTGATCGCGAGATTTTTAGAGTCCAGGAGTCTAACGCCGCCAGCGGCGGTTCAGAATCATTGAGCATTTTCAAGGGAACGTGTGGAGGCAGACGCGCTCCGTGCGTTGGACTCCCGCATCGTCGCGAGTCCAGGTCCGGGTCAGAGCGGTGTTTCGCAGGGTCCATGGCCCCATCATGAGGCAGTCCGGGCCGGGGGCGGACTTCGTGACGCTGGATCGCGGGAATCCACCGGGACGCGGGGCTTCGGCCACGTTGGATGGGGGAACAGCAGAGCACCTCTCAAGCGCCGGAGACGGAACCGGGCCCCGGGTGTGACGACTCGGTAAGGTGACGGCGGTCCGGCCCTCGCCTAACGGAAAGGCATGGTCCGTCTTTTCCGGGCGCCGCTGGCGCTGATGATCCTCGTCCTCGCCGGCTGCGCCACGGCCCCGGCCACTCGAGCCCCCGATTCCGGCCCCGAGGTGCGAGTGACGGTCACCCGCGAGGGCGACAGGTTCACCGCCGACTACGCCTTCGACCGCGACGCACCCGTATGGGCCTATGTCCGGTCCAGCCTGATCATGGAGGTGCGCGAGCCGTGGCGGCCGCGCCAGTGGACCGTCGAGACGCCGGGTGTGGTTCTGGAGCGACGCGGGAACTACGACGTCCTGCGCGCCATGGACGGCGGTCCGGTCCCCCGCTCGGTCAGGCTGACGCTCCGGCCCGAGGCGGTCGATCTGGAGGCCGACTACGCCACCCTGATGTTCTCGGACGGCGCGGTGGCCATGCCCACCCACATCTTCGATGTCTTTCCCGTGTCGAGCGTCGACGCCGTGGACGCCCTGCCGCGCGACCTGAACGGGGTCAGCCTGCCCGCCGGGCCGGCCGAGGTGCGCTGGCGCGATCCGGCGGGGGAGATCCTGTTCCGGGGCGAGCGGTGGGACGGGATCACCACCAACGACGCCAACACCTATGTGCTGTTCGGCGACGCGCGGGTCTCGCGCGGCGAGCGGCTGACCACCGTGCTGGACCCCGCCCTGCCCGGCTGGGTGCCGCAGCAGATCGGCGAGTTCGCGCCCTGGGTGGCCGATTTCTATGAGGCTCGGCTCGGGGAAGGCGCCTTTGGTCAGCCGACCGTGAATGGTCAGCTGGAATGGCCCGACCGAGCGCATGACCTCGATGAGCGGCAGCGTCATGCCGGGCCTGATCGTGATGAGCTATGAGGGTCAGGGCGTCGTCATGCCGGACCAGGAGATGATCGACCGCTCGCGCTGGTTCATCGCCCATGAGAGCGCGCACTTCTGGCTGGGCCAGACGGTCAGATACGCCGGCCCGCCGCAGGCCTGGGTGACCGAGGGCGGTGCGGACTTGATGGCCATCCGGGCGCTTAAGGCTGCGGATCCGGCCTGGGACGACCGGGCCGAGCTGCAGCGCGAGGTCGACGACTGCGTGTCACTGACCGAAGGCCGAGGCGTCCAGAGCGCCGGCGCGCGCGGCGAGCACCGGGCCTATTACGCCTGCGGGGCGGTGCTGGCCCTGGTGGCCGAGGCGGCGCAGGCGCGGCGCGACGGCGGCGACTGGTTCGACTTCCTGCGGCCCCTGATCGAGGCCAACCGCGAGGAGGGCGAGCTGTCGCGGGCCGAGTGGCTGGCGGCGCTGATGCAGGTGTCGGGCGACGTCATCCTGATCGGCGATGTCGAGCGGCTGCTGGACGAGGGCTCCGACCAGCCGGCGGATCTGGTCGCGGGACTGCTGGCCCGCGTCGGCATCGCCCATCGCATCGAGGGCGAGCGGGTGGTGCTGGCCTGATCGCTCAGCGCTGGGTCAACCGCTCGACCAGTTCCGGATCCGACCAGCGCGTCCAGGTGGGGTCGAGCAGGCCCCAGCTCTCGACCGCGCCGACCTGGCGGCCGTAGCCCGAGGACTGGGTTCCGTTCAGCGGCTGCCAGCTCCAGTCGATGCGGCTGTCGCGGGCGTAGCGGCCGAAGGCCTCGACATAGGCGGTGTCGGTTGGCGGACAGGCGCCGTTGTGATCGGGCTGAAGACAGCCGCCCCATTCGCTGACCCAGACCGGAGCCTGATGGGCGAAATCGCGATCGCGCACAAAGCCCCAGCGTTCGTGGGATCGCTCGGCGAACAGACGCGGATCGGCCCGCTCCTCCTCACTGCGCCACCAGGGGTAATCGTGAACCGCATAGACCAGCCGGTCGGGGCGCGAGAGCTCGACCGGATGCTCCCACACGCCGTGCAGATTGTTCTGCCAGTCGATGCCGCCGACGATGATCAGGAGGTTCGGATTGGCCTGGAGCACCGCTTCGCCGCCACGCTGGGCCCCGGCCCGCCAGTCGGTCAGCAGGGCGCCGTCGCCCCAGCTGGGGGTCAGGCCCTGGCCCGGGTCGGGCCGGATGGCGTTCCGGAGCTCGGCCCCGACCACATGCGGCAGGTGGCGATAGCGCACGGCCATGCGCCGCCAGTGCTGAAGCCAGACCGCCTCGGGATAGGCGGCGGTGTGCCACAGGCCGTCGCCGTGGGCGGTGTCGCAACACCACTCAGCGCGGCTGCGGTGGTTGTCGAGCACCACCATCACCCCCTCGGCGCCCAGGGCCTCGACCACCCGGTCGAAGACGCCCAGCGCCCGGAGGCCTTGAAGCTCCGGATTGGCGGAAAGGCGATCGGCGCCCACCAGGGGATTTCGCGCCACCATCTCATTCGACCACGGCAGGCGCACGACGTTGAAGCCGGCGTCGGCGATCTCCTCGGCGATTTCGGCCAAGGGGCGACGATCCAGGCCGCCGACCACGAAGTCGGGGGATTCCGCACCATACCAATTCACCCCCTTGAGCATGACCCGGCGACCGCGCTGATCGACGATCTCGGCCCCCTGGGTGCGCAGCGGCAGGACGACGCCCGGGACGGGCTGGTCGCGCGTGGTTCCGGCCGGGCCGGTGGCGCAGGCGGCGAGCAGCAGGACGACGCCGAGCAACAAGGCTGTCAGGCCGGTCTTCACGATCGGGCGGTCTCCGGGGAGGACGGGGGGGCTTCCGCATAAATGCGGGGATGGCGATCGGGATCAATCGATAACGGTCAAGCTGGGTTTCACAAGATTGTTGCTACCCATGCATCGAGATTGCATGGGTGAAACATGATGTCGTCCCTGGATAGCGCCGAACTGCTCGCCCTCGACTGGGGCACGACCAGCGTGCGCGCCTATCGGCTGGCGAAAGGCGGCGCGGTGGTGGCGCGTCGGCACGACGGTCGCGGCGCCTTCAAGCTGTCCCCGGAAGACTTTCGCGCTGTTCTGGATGATCTCGCGGCGTCGCTCGGGGCCCAGCGATTGCCCGTCCTGGCCTGCGGGATGGCCGGCGCCCGGGAGGGCTGGGCGCCGGCGCCCTACCTGCCCTGCCCGATCGGTCTCGAGGATCTGGCCAGGGCCACGCTCAGTCCGGCCGACCGGCCGGATGTCCGGATCGTACCCGGCGTCTGCCTGACGGCCGAGACGCTCGGCGACGTGATGCGGGGCGAGGAGGTTCAGGCGCTGGGCGTCGAGGCCCCGGCGGAGAGGTTCACCGTCCTGGCCCCGGGCACGCATTCGAAATGGATCCGGCGAGAGGGCGACCGGATCACGGGCTTCCGCACCTTTCTGACCGGCGAGCTGTTCGCGGCGCTGAAGGACGCCAGCCTGATGGGGCGCGGGATGGAGCCCCCCGGTCAGAATGACCGAGCTTTTCTGGACGGCGTCCGCCTGGGGTTCGACGATCCGGCGGTGACGGCCACGTTGTTCCAGGTGCGGGTGCGGCGACTGGCGGGAACGCTGGACGGCGCAGGGTCTGCGGACCTGATGTCGGGAATACTGATCGGGGCCGAGATGGCGGCGGGGCTGTGCGAGGTCGAGGACCCCGTCGTGCTGGTCGGGACGCCGGCCCTGACGGCGCGTTACGCCCTGGCGCTGGAGGCGCTGGGCCATCCGGCGGCCCAGGTCGTGGACTCGGAGATGGCGGTGGCGGCCGGGCTGCATCGTCTGTGGAGGGCCCTGGCATGACCGATCCCCTGGCCTGGATGGATGAGACGCCGCTGGTCGCCATCCTGCGCGGCCTGACTCCCGAGGACGCCGTGGCCGTCGGCGAGGCCCTGGTCGCGGCCGGTTTCCGCTGTCTGGAGGTTCCGCTGAACTCGCCCCGGCCTCTGGAGCGCCTCAGCCGGTTGGTCGAGGCGGTCGGCGATCGGGCGCTGGTGGGCGCCGGAACGGTGCTGAGCGTCGACGCCGCGCGGGCGGTGGCCAAGGCGGGCGGGCGGCTGGTGATCTCGCCCGGCATGGATGCGGCGGTGATCCGCGAGGCCAAGGCGCTGGGGCTGGTGTCGCTGCCGGGCGTGTTCACTCCGACGGAGGCCTTCCAGGCCCTGGCGGCCGGGGCCGATGGACTGAAGCTGTTTCCGGCCGAGGTGGCGGGGCCTAAGGGACTGAAGGCGCTGCGCGCCGTGCTGCCCGCGGACACGCGAGTTCTGGCCGTGGGCGGGGTGACGCCGGAGACTATGGGCGATTGGGTAAAAGCGGGGGCCGACGGCTTCGGCATCGGCGGGGCGCTCTACAGGCCGGGCGATGCGGCGGAGATAGTCGGCGAGCGGGCGCGGGCGTTCGTCGAGGCCTGGCGCGGGGCGCGCTAGGCGGCCAGTACGCCGGAGCGACCGTCCTCGACCACCCAGGCGGCCAGGGTGGAGACCGTGGCGGCAGGGTCGCGGACATCGGAGATGGCGCGGTAGGCGATCGCCATGCGCTCCGGCGTCAGGTCGGCGGTCATGTAGCCGCGCACCCGGCCCTCGAAGAAGCGGATCTGGGGGTTGTGGCGCATGAAGCCCATGATGGCGTCGTGGGGCGGGCCGCCCGAGGTGATCGAACTGCCGATGAACTCGGCGGCCACGGTGGCGGAGGCGGGATCGGCGGGGTCGCGTTTCACCTCATTGGTCCAGAAGGAATGATAGTCGCCGCTGAACACCACGGGATTGCGCGGCCTGAGCGTGGCCAGGGCTTCGGTCAGGCGAGCGCGGGCGGCCGGGAAGCCGTCCCAGGTGTCGGTCCAGTAATTGGTCTGGGACCCGCCGTCGCCGAAGCGCAGCCCGGCCATGACCAGGTTCTGGCCCAGG
>CAXBPJ010000077.1:0-6778 GCA_963977325.1 uncultured Brevundimonas sp.
CCCGCCGTGACCAGGGCGCTGAGGCCCAGCTCGACGCCGGTGACATGGGCGATGAACAGGGCGACGGTGAGGTTGCCGGCCGGGCTGGTGATGCGGAAGATGGCCACCGCCATCGGCAGGATGACACCGGCGGTGCGTTCCGACACTCGCAGGTCATCGCGGGCTCGCTCCAGCATCACCGGCAGGCAGGCCAGGGACGACTGGGTCGAGACGGCGACCGCCTGGACTGGCGCCATGGCCCGCGCGAACCTGGCCAGGCCGACGCGGCCCACGCCCAGCGCCAGGGCGTAGCTGACCAGAAGCGTCGAAAGGCACGCGCCGCTGGCCAGCAGGACGTAGTGGAAAAGCGGACCGGCAGAGGCGATGCCGCCCCGGAGCGCCAGCACGAAGGCCAGGGCGAAGACGCCGATCGGGGCCGCCAGCAGGACCCAGCGCACGATGGTGATCATGGTCGCCGTCAGGGCCTCGAACAGCCCGGCCAGGCTGCGCTTCTGCTCCGGCGGCAGGCGGGTGACGGCGAAGCCGAAGAAGACGCCGAACACCACCAGCGGCAGCATGGCGTTCTCGGCCGCCGCGCGAATGGGGTTGCCGGGCGCGAGAGAGCCCAGCCAGGCGGCGAAGCCGCCCTCGGGCGCGGTCGGCGCCTCGCCCGCGCCGCCGGCCCCCGCCATCAGGGCCGCCGCGCCCGCCTCGCTCACCGGCCAGACCGCCAGGATGGCGGGCACGATGGCCAGGGTCAGGGCCGCGACCAGGGCCACGATGCCGATGAACAGGGCCACGGCCCGCGCCGCCAGCCGGCCGGTGGCGGCGGCGTCGGAGGCGGCGGCGATGCCGGTGACCAGGGCGGCGAACACCAAGGGCGCGACGGTCATCTGCAGGGCGCTGAGCCACAGGCCGCCGATGGCCTGAACCGCCTCCACGACGGCGTCCGGCACCGTGGTCACGGCGCTGAGCGCCGCCCCCAGCACCAGCCCGAGGGCGAGGGCCAGGAGCACCCGAAGACTGAGAGAGCGCGCGGCGGCGGAGAAGCTGATGGTCATCGCGGGGATTTGGGCCGGGTTGGCCGGGGATCACAAGAGGGCAAGGACGAATCTCCCTCCCTTCTCCCACTGGGAGAAGGTGGCGCGCGGAGCGCGACGGATGAGGGCTGGCCACCTCAGTCGGCGACAGCCGCGGGGCGGTCGAGCGAGAGCGGCTTGTCGCCATCCGGCGGTCGCCCTCACCCTTTCGCCTTGCCGATCGCTGCGCTCTCGGAGGCTCAAGCCCTCTCCCAGAGGGAGAGGGGTGGGACTCAATTGAACCGCCACGCCTCCCGCGCCGCCGCCATGGGGGCGCCGGCCTTGGCGCGGGTCTCGAGATATTCGGCCAGGGGATCGCTGTCGACGACCACGCCGGCGCCGGCCTGGATGTGCGCCTGACCGGGCGTGAACAGGGCGGTCCTGAGCACGATGCAGAGGTCGGCCTCGCCCGAGGCGGAGATGTAGCCGACGCCGCCGCCATAGCCGACACCACGCTTGACCGTCTCCAGCTCGTCGATGATCTCCATGGCCCGGACCTTGGGCGCGCCCGACAGGGTGCCGGCGGGCAGGGCGGCGAGGAGGGCGTCGACGGCGTCGAGTTTCGGATCGGCCTGGCCGGTGACGTTGGAGACGATATGCATGACCTGGCTGTAGCGTTCGACCGCGAAGCTCTCGGTCACCTCGACCGTGCCCGGCGCGGACACCCGGCCGACGTCGTTGCGGCCCAGGTCCAGCAGCATCAGATGCTCGGCCCGCTCCTTGGGATCGGCCAGCAGTTCGGCCTCCAGCCGGGCGTCCTCGGCCGCGTCGGCGCCCCGGCGGCGGGTCCCGGCCAGGGGGCGAATGGTGACGCGGCCGTCCTTCAGCCGCACCAGGATCTCGGGACTGGATCCCGCCAGCTGGAAGTCGCCGAGGTCGAGGAAGAACAGATAGGGTGACGGGTTCTGGCGGCGCAGGGCCCGGTAGAAGGCGAAGGGGTCGCCGTCGTGATCGGCCGAGAAGCGGTGGCTGAGCACCACCTGAAAGATGTCGCCGGCGGCGATGTAGTCCTTGGCCCGGGCGACCAGGGCGGCGTAGCCCGCCTCGTCGGTCGGGGACACGAACTCCGAACCGGCCTGGGGCGCGCGTGGTTCGGGCCGGACCAGCGGCCGGCGCAGGATGGCCTCGAAGGCGTCCAGTCGTCGTTGGGCGTCGGCCCAGGCCTCGGTCGCGGGGCGGCCGTCCGGACGGGCCGGGGTGACGACCACGATCTCGTGCCGCACCGAATCGAACACCGCCACGATCGACGGGCGGGTCAGGACCGCGTCGGGCAGGTCCAGCGGATCGGGATTGGCCGGTCCCAGCGGCTCCAGCAGCCGCACCATGTCATAGCCGAACACGCCGAACAGGCCCGCGGCCATCGGCGGCAGATCGTCCGGAAGCTCCAGCCGGCTCTCGGCGATCAGGGCGCGCAGGGAGGCGAGGGTGGCCTGATCCTCGGCCTCGAACCTGTCGGCGGCCACCGCCTCGGAGCCGCGCGCGATCCCGGCCCGGTCGCCCCGCGCGCGCCAGACCAGATCGGGCTCCAGGGTCAGGATCGAATAGCGGCCATTGCGCTCGCCGCCTTCGACCGACTCCAGCAGAAAGGCGTGGGGCGCGGTCCCGCCCCGGGTCTGTCGCACCTTCAGATAGGCCGAGACCGGCGTCTCGATGTCGTCGACCAGCCGCCGGCTGACCGCCTGGGCGCGGCCTGCGTTCCAGGCGTCGGCGAAGGCCGAAAAGGCCTCGTCGGTCACTTCGTCGCCGGCGGAGTCTCGGCCGGCAAGCCCAGGGCCGCGCGGGCGCGCTCGGGCCAGGCTCGCGCCTTGACCAGGCCGGCGGCGCCGTTCAGCGCGGCCGGAGCCATGTCCTGGACCAGCTGCTGGGTCAGCTGCGGCAGCACCCGGGCCGCGGCCTGACCCGTCTCGGCGGCGGCGGGGGCGTTGACCGCGTCGACGCGACCGATGACGAAGCCCTGCTCGGCGGGGGCGGAGAAGACTTGGCCGCGACCCTGGCCGAAGACGGCGCGGATCACGCCCTGGCCGTTGGCCTCGACCGCCGCCTGATCTTGGCGGATGCCCGTGCGCACGATGACCGGAGCGTTGATCGAGGCCGCGACGGCCTCGATCGCCTCGTCGCCACGCACGCGGGCGGCGATACGGTCGGCCATGGCCGACAGGCGGCGCTGGTTTTCGCGGGCGACCCACTGGGCGGTCAGAGGCTCGCGGACGTCGGCGAGCGCGGGCAGGGCGGCGGGCTCGATGGCGACCAGTCGGACCACGAAATACTGACCCTGGCCGGCGTCGATAACGTCGCTGGCGCCGCCTTCCGGCAGGGAGTAGGCGGTGGACACCAGCTGTTCCGGCCCGTTCAGGGGCTGTCCGTCAGGCAACAAACCCTCGGCGGTGAAGGGCGGCAGGTTGATGACCCGGCCGCCGGCCTGCCGGACGGCGGCGTCGACGTCGGCGCCCGAGTTGCGCGCCGCCTCATAGGCCTCGACGCGCTCATAGGTGCGGCCGCGCGCCGCTTCTTCCTGCAGCTCGGCGATGATTTCGCCGCGAACCGCCTCCAGGGTCGCGTCCTGGCCGGGGGTGATGGACTGCAGCCGGATCACGGTCCAGCCGGCGTTGCCGCGCACCGGGTCGCTGACCCCGTTGGCCTGCAGTCCGAAGGCGGCCGTGGCTACGGCGGTGTCGCTGACGCTGGCCTGGGCGCGGTCGGCATAGGTGACCGGTTCGACATCGTTGGCTTCGGCGACCTGGGATACGGCCTGGCCGGCGCGCAGGGCTTGGGCGATGCGTCCGGCGGCGGCCTGGTCGGCGACGCTGAGGGTGGTGAAGCTGCGGGTCTCCGGCTGGCTCAGGGCGTCGCGACGGAAATTGTAACGCTCCTGAATCTCGGCCTCGGTCGGGGCCGGCGCGGCGGCGCCCGGCGCGTCGTTGAACAGGATCAGGGAGACGGCGCGGAATTCCGGTCGGCGCAGTTGGGCGGCGTTCTCCTGGATGAAGGCGTTCAGCTGCTCGTCCGTCGGCTGACCGGCGGTTCCGGCCATGGCCTGGGTGACGAAGAACCAGCGGGCGTCGCGGCTCTGCAGGGCGTGGTTGGCCAGGACGGCGCTGTAGACCCGCGGCGCCCGCGCTCGAAATCCTGAGGCGTGAAGTTCTGCTGGGCCAGGGCGCTGGCGTAGGTTTCCTCGTCGAACTGGCCGGTGATCTGATTGAAGAAGGCCGGCAGCTCGCGGATGGCGTCGATCACCAGCCCCTCGCCGGCGCGCAGTCCGGCTTTCCAGGCCCAGGCGGCGAAACCTTCCTCGCGCACCATCTGGTCCAGCACCTGGGGCAGGGCGCCCTGGGCGACCATCTCCTCGGTGGTGACGGGCTGGCCGTTGTTCTGCTGGCTGATGTTGTCGCGGATGCGGTTCCAGTCGGTCACGAAGCGCTGGGCCGTGACCTCGCGGCTGCCCGCCTTGACCACCGGCCCGCCGCCGGGTCCACCCAGAAAATCCGTGTTGCCCACGACCACGAAGCTGAGGGCGATCAGACCCAAGATGAAGATGAACACCCAGGACTTGGTGTATTTGCGAAGGCTGGAGATCATGATCGAGGCGGGTCCCGTGGGCGCGGCGCGCACACGGCGCCGGCAGGGCCGTATAGGGGAGCAGGGGCGGGGGCGGCAAGCGCTCGCGCCAGTGTGATGCCGCGACCGAACGCCGTCCTTGGCGGGGTGAGCTTGGCCCTATACGAGAGCGATATGAGCAGCGTGCGCAAGATGATCGTCGGAAACTGGAAGATGAATGGCGGCTCGGCCGCTCTGAACGAGGCGCGCGTTCTGGCTTCGGAGCTGGCCCAGACGCCTAGTCGTGCGCGCGTCGCGATCTGCCCGCCGGCCACCCTGGTCCACCGCCTGGCGACCACGCTCGAGGATTCTCCGGTCGAAGTGGGCGGTCAGGATTGCCGGGCCGAGGCCTCCGGCGCCTACACGGGCTGCGTCTCCGCCGAGATGATGGCCGACGCGGGGGCCAGCCTGGTCATCGTCGGCCATTCCGAACGTCGCGCCGGCTTCCGCGAAGACGACGACCTGATCCGCCGCAAGGTCGAGGCGGCGGTGCGCGCCGGACTGGAGCCGATCGTCTGCGTCGGCGAGACTTTGGAGGAACGCGAGGCGGGTCAGGCGTTGGAGTTGGTCGGCCGTCAGGTCCGCCAATCCCTGCCCAAATCGCTGTCCGGTCGGCCGTTCGCGGTGGCCTATGAGCCGGTCTGGGCGATCGGCACCGGCCACACCCCGGCGCTTGAGCAGATCGCCGAGGTTCATGGGGAAATCCGCGAAATCCTGCGTGAAACCCACGGCGAGGCCGGGGGGCGCGCGCCCATCCTCTACGGGGGCTCGGTCAAGCCGGACAACGCCCGCGAGATCCTGTCGACGGCCGAGGTCGGCGGCGCCCTGGTCGGCGGCGCCTCGCTGAAGGCCCAGGACTTCCTCGGCATCATCCGCGCGATAAGCTAGGGCTGCCCTACCGCCGCCTCGCCTCGTAGATCGGGGTCAGGCGGTCCGGCGCGCCGTCGATGCGCTCCAGGCGCGGATGGCGCAGGCCGCCCGTATAGGCCATTTCGACGGTGCGGAAGCGATCGCCATCCTTGAACAGAAGGCGGATCGGGCGGCCCTCCTTGGCCGCCGTGACCGCCTCGCGCAGCCGCTCGGGCGTGGTCGCCAGGTCGTTGACCGCGATCAGCTCCCCATTATTGACCAGCCCCGCCTCGAAGGCCGGGCTGCCCCAACGCCCCCCGCCGATACGGTTGCTGGAGCTCAGGGTGAAGCCCAGCGAATACTGGAAGTCGCGCTGCCAGCTGGAGTTCAGCTTCTTCTCGGCCGCATTGGGCTCCTCGACATATGTCAGCCGCCAGCCGCCCCGCTGCAGCCCGTCCAGCGGCGCCTGGGCCTCGGGTCCGACCGCATCCAGCCGCGATCTCAGGAAGGTCGCCCAGTCGTGCGGATGCACGGCGTTCAGCGCCGCGACGAGGTCGTCGAACGTGTAGGGGCGGGGCGTCCACGACCCGTTGTCGCCGCCGAAGAAGCCGCGCGCGAAGTCGTCCAGCGACCGCCGTCCCCGCGTCTCCTCGCGGATCAGGGTGTCGGCGTCCAGCCAGACCAGCAGGGACTCCCGATAGTAGTCGCCGGTCCCGCGCGACCACGACGGCCACGGGGTCGATGACCGATAGCCCAGCAGATTCTGGTTGGTGGTGTCCTGCAGCGGCCGCCACTCGCGCCCCGCCTGGTTTTCGTAGAAGGCCGCGATATTGGCCAGGTTGATCCGCGCCTCCTCGGGTGAGACCAGGCCCGAACGCGCCGCCAGGACGGCGCCCCAGTACTGGGTCTGGCCCTCATAGACCCACAAGAGGCTGTTCCTGACCGGGATGTTGAGATTGGCGGTCAGCTGGTCGGCCGGCCGCTGGCGCTTGCCGTTCCAGGCGTGGACGTATTCGTGCGGCAGCAGCTCGCGGTCGCCGTAGTTGACCGGCCAGTCCTCGAAGAAGCCCGGAACCACCGTGTTCTCGCTGGACCGATGGTGCTCCAGACCGATGCCGCCCAGGGTGTCGGTCAGGCCCAGAAGGAAGTCGTACTGGTCGAAAGGCCGGGCGCCGAACAGCCGGTCGGCCTGGGTCACCAGATCGCGCAGGGTGTCGAGCTGCTCGTCGGTCGGCTGAATGTCCTCCGGATCATCGGCGACGATGTTCCGACGCACC
>CAXBPJ010000078.1:0-6757 GCA_963977325.1 uncultured Brevundimonas sp.
TCTTGCGAATATAGGCCTGCCCTAGCCGCATGTTGACCGCCGGATTCCACAGCCGCTGAGGGTCCGAGGCGAAGCTGGAATCCCCAGCCAGTTCGGCGGCGGTGGTCGGCATCACCTGCATGATCCCATAGGCGCCGACCGAGCTGCGCGCCTCGGCGTTGAAGCCGCTTTCCATGCGGGCCAGGGCGTAGACCAAGGCGCGTTCGATGACGAAACCACCCTCGGGCTCCAGCGCCGGCAGGGGGAAGTCATTGGCGTCGATGCGACGGGCGTCGTCGCGCGGCCCGGCGACGCGGGCTCCGAGCGTGCGGGCCAGGCCGATCCACAGGCGACGCGCGTCCTCCCCCACGGCGGTGCGCAGGCCTCGTTTGAGACCGTCGCGCGCGTCCTCGGTCCGTCCGACCTCGGCGAAGGCCAGGGTCAGGCGGGCCTGAGGATCGGTCTGCAAGAAGGCGTTCAATTCGCCGTTGGGGACCGCCGGGCCGGCGTCAGACGGGTTGCCGGTGACCATCTGCGAGGCTTGCGCGAGATAGGGCTGGGGCCCGTCGTTGTGGATCACCGGCTCGCTGCCCAGCTGGGCCAGGGCGATCTGCCCATAGAAGCTGGCGGGCCACTGGGCGGCGTGTTCCAGATAGGGCTGGACCTTGTCGGGACGGCCTGCGGCGGCGGCGGCCTTAGAGGCCCAGACCCCGGCCCCGGCGCGCACCCAGGCGTCCTCGGTGGGATCGTGGGCGACGCGCTCGAAGGCGTCCAGCGCCCGGCCCGGGTCGTTCTGGCGCCACGCGGCGAGACCCGCCGTCCACCAGTCGCCGATCGACACGCCCAGGCGATAGGCCTCGACCAGGTCATTGTCGTTGTAGGCGATGCGCGCGGCCTTGGGCCCCATCTCTTCGGGGGATTGGTCGGCGGCGGCCTGGACGCTGGCCCAGGTCCGCGACACCGCGTTGCCGCCGGGGCGACGCGGCTCGGGCGCGCCGTCGGCCGCGCGCGCTGGCTCGCGCCTCTTCGATCTGGCCCCGGCGCAGGGCGTCGAAGGCGTTGGTGTAGCTGACACGATCGGCGGCCGAGAGGGCGGTGACCGGCGCGTCGTTGGCGACGGCCGAAACGGTGGCGCCGGCGGTGGCTGCCAGCGCGGCGTCGAGTGTGGAACGAACCTCGCTCTCGATCGCTTCTTCCACCTCGATGGCCAGGACGGGTGTCGCGATCGCTGCCCCCACGGCGGCCAGAATCGCGATGGCGGGCGCGGCAAGCGCGCGGCGACGGTTCGGACTCATGGGCGGCGGCCCCCTCGTTCGGCGCTGTCGTCCGGTCTCGACTCCGGAACGCGGCGCGACTGTTACGATCGGTCGTCTATGGTGGACTCTGCCAGAGTCACGACTCGCCTTCAAGGCGAGCCGAAAGGGTCAGCATGTCCGACCATGCTTGACGTTTCCTTAGCGGCTGTCTCAGCAAGAAGGCCGGATGCAGCGTGGGCAGGGCGGGCGCGGACACATCGCCCTCGGCCAGCCGCCATTCGCGCCACTGTCCCCGCAGTTTCAAAATCCCGTCATCGGTCCGGAGCACGCTCTTCGCCGCCGCCGCGCCGATCAGCAGCACGGCTTTGGGGCGCAGCAAGACCAGGGTCCGCTCGACGAACGGCGCGCACACCGCCTGCTCCTCCGGCGTCGGGGTGCGATTGCCGGGGGGACGCCAGAACACGGTGTTAGTGATGAACACCCGGTCCGTCAGGCCGGCGGCGGCGAACATCCGATCCAGCAGCCGGCCGGCTTCGCCAATGAACGGCTGGCCACGCGCGTCTTCCTCGGCGCCCGGCCCTTCGCCGATGGCCAGGATGGGCGCGGTCAGATTGCCGCGCGCGAACACCGCCTGGCGCGCGCCCTGGGTACGCAGGCCACAGCCCTCGAAGGCGGCGACGGCCTCGCCCAGCGCCTCCAAACTGTCGGCGGCGGCGGCCAAACGACGGGCCTCGGCCATGGCGGCGGCGATGTCGCCGGAGGCGACGGGCGCCTGGACCGAGGCCACGGCCTTGAGGGCCGCCTGGCGCGGCGGGGGCGGGGGCAGGCGGGTGCGATCGACCGGCGCGTCGTCGAAACAGGCGTCCACCCCCGCCTCGGCCCAGAAGGCGAGCAGGCTTTCGGCGGCGCGGCTGTCGAGACTGTTCGGGATTGGGGACGTCATGAACAATCCCGGCATAAGCCTTGACCGGCCCCGCGTCACCTCGGGATAAGCGGCAGACGAAATCCACACCGAGACTGGGGCGATCAGGCATGGCCGAGGAAGCGATCGAGGGCGGGGCCGCCAGCCCGCGCCAGGAAGCGATCATCGACAACCTTCCGCTCGTCGAGGCGCTGGAAGGCGTCGAGCGCGAGGTGATGGAGTACGACGTCGTCATCGTCGGCGCCGGCCCGGCGGGCCTGGCCGCGGCCATCCGCCTAAAACAGCGGGCGGAAAAAGACGGTCGCGAGGTCTCGGTCGCCGTGCTGGAGAAGTCGGCCGAGATCGGCGGGCATATCCTGTCCGGCGCGGTGATCGATCCGGCCGGCTTGAGTGAACTCTTCCCCGATTGGAAGGAACGCGGCGCGCCGCTGAACACGCCGGTGACCAGGGACCGCTTCCTGGTGCTCGGTCCGGCCGGCCAGCTGGATATCAGCCTGCTGCCCCAGCCCGCCTATATGAAAAACCACGGCTGTTACGCCGGATCGCTGGCCAACCTCTGCCGCTGGCTGAGCCAACAGGCCGAGGCGCTAGGCGTCGAGGTCTATCCCGGCATGGCCGCCAGCCACGTCGTCTGGGAAGAGACCACCGGCCGGGTGAAGGGCGTCGTCGCCGGCGTCTTCGGCATCGACCGCGAGGGCAAGCCGACCGGTGAATTCCAGCCCGGCATCGAGTTGCACGGCAAATACGTCTTCATCGCCGAGGGCGTGCGCGGATCGCTGGCCAAGACCATCATGGCCCGCCACAACCTGTGCGACGCCGCCGAGCCCCAGAAATTCGGCATCGGCCTGAAGGAGCTGTGGCAGGTGCCGCCGGAGACATTCCAGCCGGGCCTGGTTCAGCACACCCTGGGCTGGCCGCTGGACGACAAGACCGGCGGCGGCTCCTTCCTGTATCACTTCGGCGACCATCAGGTGGCGATCGGCTTCGTGGTCCACCTGAACTACAAGAACCCCTACCTTTCGCCCTTCGACGAGTTCCAGCGCTTCAAGCACCACCCGGCCATCGCCGAGCATCTGGCGGGCGGCACGCGTATCGCCTACGGAGCCCGGGCGATCACCGAGGGCGGCTATCAGTCGGTGCCCCAACTGGCCTTTCCCGGCGGCGCGCTGCTGGGCTGTTCGGCGGGCTTCGTCAATGTGCCGAGGATCAAGGGCAGCCACAACGCCGTGCGCTCGGGCATCCTCGCCGCCGACGCCGCCTTCGACGCCCTTGGCGCGGGCCGGTCGGGCGATGTCCTGACGGAATACCAGACTGCCTATGAGGCGTCGTCGATCGCGGCCGAGCTGAGGCTGGTGCGGAACGTCAAGCCGCTGCTGGCGAAATTTGGCAATACGATCGGCACCCTACTGGGCGGCATCGAGATGCAGATCACCCAGCTGTTCGGCGGCTGGTCGCCGTGGGGCACGCTGAAACACGGCAAGACCGACGCGGCCTCCACCGAACCGGCGGCCCAGCACCAGCCGATCGCCTATCCCAAGCCGGACGGCAAACTCAGCTTCGACAAGCTGTCCAGCGTGTTCGTGTCGAACACCAACCACGCCGAGGACCAGCCGGCCCACCTCAAGCTGCTGGACCCGACCGTACCGATCCGGGTGAACCTGCCGAAGTACGGCGAGCCGGCCCGGCTCTACTGCCCGGCCGGGGTCTATGAGGTGGTTTATGGCGACGAGGCGGCGAAGACCGATCCGCGCTTCGTCATCAACGCCCAGAACTGCGTCCACTGCAAAACCTGCGACATCAAGGACCCGTCGCAGAACATCGTCTGGACCACGCCGGAAGGCGGCGGCGGCCCCAACTATCCGAACATGTGAGGGTTCAGGCCGACGGCCTGAACGCCACCACCACCGGCCGGTGGTCGCTGCCGGTGGGCAGGCCGAGGCGGCGCTCGACCGCGACCAGGTCCGGCGTGTGGTAGACCTGATCGATGGTGATCCTCAGCGGGGCGGGCAGCTTGACCGGCCAGGTGCCGGGATAGCCGCCGGCGGAGGTAAGCCCGCCCTCGGAGCGCATCTTTCGGCCGATGCGGCCCGCGACCGTCGCGTTGAAGTCGCCGGCGATCACCACCGGGCCCTCCAGCGCGGCCGTGCGGGTCAGGAGGGCGTCGGCCTGGTTGATCTGTCCCCACTGATACTGGAACGGCCAGGGGCGGGTCAGGTGCGCCCCCACGACGGTGACGGGGCCCATCGGCGTCTCGACGCGCGCCACGGCCGTCTCGATGTTGCGGCCGTCGCCGTCCAGCGCGGTCAGCGGCAGGCGCGAGGCGATGACGCTGCGCACCGGGCCGCCGGCGCCGCGCCCGTGGCGGCGGGTGACGGCGCGATGCGGATAGCCGGCCAGCAGGTCGTCGATCGCCGCGTTCGCCGCGTCGCCGAACTCGATCAGCACCAGGACATCGGCGTCGGCCGCCTCGATCGAGCGCCGCATGGCGGCGACGTCGTCGTTCCGGGCCCAAAGATTGGCGGAGTAAAGCGTGAAGCCCGGGCGGGCGCCGGCGCCGGCGCGGCCTTGGCTGGGAAACCATTGCGGCTGGAGGGCCAGCAGCAGCAGCCCCGCGACCCCGCCCGCGAAGACCGCCGCCGGCCACAGCCGAAAGAGGCACAGCACCAGCAACAGGGCCACGGTCGCGCCCAGGGCCGGGGCCGGAAACTGGGTCAGAATGTCAGGCCAACGGTGGCCGTGTCCGATCAGCGACGCCAGCGCCACCGCCAGGGGCGCGCACAGGGTCAGGGTGGCGACGATGTTGGCGGCGGTCCTCAGCATTCACCGGCGATAGCGCGTCGCGGACGCGGACGAAATGCCGGCATTGAACCACGGCGACGCTTGGCCGTTTGGATGGCGCGGCGCCGGGCCGGGGAGATCAACACACGGGCATGGCCAGGACGCGCGCCGACATCGAAAAAATCCGCGGCCGGGTCGACCGGATCAAGCGATTGTCCGACAGGGTGGTTGGGGTCGGCCCCTTCGGCGTCGGCCTGGACGGGGTCATGGCCTGGGTGCCGGTGGCCGGGCCGGTCTACAGCGCCGGGGCCGCCGCCTACATGTTCTGGAACGCTTTCGAGGCCAAGGCGCCGCCCAAGGTGCTGGCGCGCATGGCCGGCTATCTGCTGCTCGACACGGCGTCGAGCGGGGTGTGGGGCATCGGCTCGGCCGTCGACTTCTTCTTCCCCGGCCACCTGATGGCGGGCAAGGCCCTGCTCAAACACATCGACGCCGGCCACTATGTCGAGGCGTCCGAGGCTCAGGCCAAGCTGTCGGGCGAGCACGATCGCCACCTCGCGGAGATGCGGGCGACCGGCAAGACGCGGCTGGACTATCTGCATGACTGACGCCGCCATGACCCGCGAGAGCCTGGCCCAGGCCCTGACCCGCGTGGGGCAGGGGGATCGATCGGCGTTCGAGGCGGTCTATCGCGCCACCTCGGCGAAGCTGATGGGCGTGGCGCTGCGTATCTTGCACGACCGAGCCCTGGCCGAGGATGTCGTGCAGGAAACCTATGTCGCCGTATGGAACCGGGCCGGAAGCTTCGATCCCGGTCGCGCCAGCCCGATCACCTGGCTGGTGACGATCGCGCGCAACCGCGCCATCGACCGGCTGCGCTCGGCGCCCATGCGCGTCCGGACAACCCCGGTGGAGGACGCTGTCGATCTGGCCGATGACGCCACGCCCGCCGACGCGCGGGTGGAGGCCGCCGACGACGCCCGTCGACTGAACGGCTGCCTGGACGAACTTGAGGCCCGCACGCGAGGAGCCATCCGCACGGCCTTCTTCGAGGGCGTGACGTATGAGGAGGTGGCCGAGCGGACCTCGGCCCCGTTGGGCACGGTCAAGAGCTGGATACGACGTGGTCTCATCAAGCTGAGGGAGTGTCTGGAGCGATGAGCGCGGCGCCCCTCCCAGAGGACGATGTGATCTTGGCCGGCGAACTGGCCCTGCGCGTGCTTTCGCCGGATGACGAGCGGGCCGCCCGGATGCGCGAGGCGGCCGAGCCCGCCTTCGCCCGCGAGGTCGAGCGCTGGAACGAGGATCTGGCGCGGCTGGCCGACGAGATCGCGGATGTGACGCCATCGGCGGCCGTGTGGCCGGCCGTGACCACGCGGGTGTTCGGCGGCCGAGGCGAGTCGGCGGCGGCGAACGACAACGGCAAGCTCGCCTTCTGGCGCGCCTGGGCGGTCGGCGCGACCGGCCTGCTGGCGGCCAGCGTGGTCGGCTTGGTGGTGCTGGCGTCGCAGCCGCAGCCCTTGCCGCCGGTCACGGCGCCGCCGGTGGTCGAGCCGTCGATCACCCGGGTGGCGACGCTGCAGCTGGAGAGCGGCGAGACGATGCTCACCCTGGCCTACGACCCGGCCACCGGTCGCCTCTATGTCGCTCCGGCGGGCGAGGCGGACGCCGAGGGCCGGGTGCCGCACCTGTGGCTGATGGCGCCGGACGGCGGCGTGCGTCTGGTCGGGGCGGTCGGCGGCGAGGCGCACACGATGGAGCTGGACGCAGCCCTCAGGCCCATGGCCGGTGAGGCTGCCGCCATCGCCATCTCCATGGAGGC
>CAXBPJ010000079.1:0-6754 GCA_963977325.1 uncultured Brevundimonas sp.
CAAATTTCGACAACGTCGCGCCTGTGCTTGAACGGATGGCCGAGATCGGCCTGATGGACGAGGCGGGCGCCCTCTATTTCACCGACGGCGACCGCGTCATCGCCAACAGCCGCACCCTGCAACGCGTGATGAGCTATTCCACCGTCTTCAACGGCCTTATCGCCCACCGCCCGGCCGATCCGTGGCTCTGCGACGGCGCGGTGGCCACCGGCGGCGAGTTGGCCGGCCGCCTGGGCCTGTCCGGCGCCCCGGCCCTGGCCGAGCGCATGGGGCTGGAGCGCGACCTGGCCCTGGTCGAGCTGACCGGCGCCCGCTTCCTGGTCGATCAGATCTCCACCGAGGGCGCGCTGGAGGCCCTGGCGCGAGGCCGGGCGCGGGGGCTGGAGGTCGCCGCCAGCGTCTCGATCAACCACCTGTGCTTCAACGAGGTGGACATCGGCGACTACCGCACCTTCTTCCGCCTCGACCCGCCGCTCCGCACCGAGGCGGACCGTCAGGCCCTGATCGAGGCCGTGCGCGACGGCCTGATCGACGCGATCACCTCGGCACACGCCCCCGCCCCCGCCGAGGACAAGCGCCGCCCGTTCGCCGAGGCCGCGCCGGGCGCCGTGGGTCTGGAGACCGTGCTGCCCGCCGCCCTGACCCTGCATCACTCATCGGGGCTGGAGCTGCTGGAAGTCCTGCGCCCCCTGACCCAGGGACCGGCCGCCCTGCTGGGCTTGGAGGCCGGCATTCTGGCCGAGGGCGCTCCGGCCGACCTGACGATCTTCGACCCCAACGCGCCCGTCGCCATCGACGCCCAGACCCTGCGCTCAAAATCCAAGAACTCCCCCTTCGACGGCCGCCGTCTGCAAGGCCGGGTGGAGCGTTCGATCGTGGGCGGCCGCGAGGTCTTCGCGCGCTAGCCAAGAGGGACCGGCTCACCCTTTCCCGCTCATCCCCGCGAAAGCGGGGACCCAGTGATTTGAGCGCGTCCGGCCGTCGATCGAATGGCGACCGCCATCCGCCAAATCCCCTATGCAGAAGTACTGGGTCCCCGCTTTCGCGGGGATGAGCGGATGAAGAAGGCAGTCAATCGGGCGCCTGACCATCCATCAGCGCGATCGCTTCGCGCACATAGGCGGCGTGGGCCACCACCCCGATGTCCAGCTGTTCGCCATCCAGGATCACGGATTGAACCAGCACGCCCGCCACGAACGGATGAT
Organism: uncultured Brevundimonas sp.; assembly: GCA_963977325.1. Classification (GTDB taxonomy): domain Bacteria; phylum Pseudomonadota; class Alphaproteobacteria; order Caulobacterales; family Caulobacteraceae; genus Brevundimonas. The sequence continues at coordinate 1,206 of CAXBPJ010000079.1, forward strand.
CGGGCGGCGGTGCTCCCGGCCTGCGCCGCGCCTGGGCCGTCCAGAACACCGGCCCGCCGGAATTGCCGGAGAACACCTTGAAATCCAGCAGGAAGGTCGGAAACGCCTCGATCGGCGTCAGCGGCCAGGAGGCCACCCGCCCGACCCTCAGGATCGGAAACCCGGCCCGGTTCGACGAAAGACCGCGCGGAAAGCCCAGCGCCATCAGCTCGTCCCCCGGCCCGACGCCCAGCGTATCCAGTCCGTCCCGCTCGGCCAGCCAGCCCAGGGGGATGGCGGCGCGCGCGAAGGCCTCCGGCGCCTCGATGCGCATCACGGCGATGTCCTGGTCCGGATGACGGACCCAGCGCGCCACACCATCGTCGCGGATGGCCACCTGCTCCGGCTCGAACCGCCAGCCGATCGCGCCCTCGCGCGGACTGCGCCAGCCGACCCGCGCCTCATCGTCCGGCATGCGCTCCAGCACATGGGCGGCGGTGACCAAGAGGGTGCGCGGCCGCCCGTCCGGCGTCGGGGCGTCGACCAGAAACCCCGTCCCCACCGTCCGCGTCCCGTCTCCCAGCGGCTGATCCAGCTGAACTGTGGCGTTGATCAGGCCGACGGTCAGGTCCCAGGCGGGCGCGGATGCGGCGGGCGAGGCCGGCGCCTCGACCACGACTTCGGGCGGCGGCAGGTCTTGGGGCTGAATGAACACTTTGACATTTGACGGCGTCGGCCGCGCGGGCACAAGGTCCGCCGCCAATCCATCGGGGACCTCCATGAACCGCCGCCAGATGCTCGCCGCCTCCACCGCCGCAGCCGCAACCGCCGCCGTGGGCGTCCCCGCCTTTTCCCAGTCCGCTTCCGGAGCTTCGATGACCGCGCCCACCCCGCCCGTCGCCAAGAAGATTCCCGTCACCATCGAACAGCTGGGCCGCACCCGGGTCGATGAGTACCAGTGGATGAAGGACGACAACTGGCAGGCGGTGCTGCGCGACCCGACCCTGATCAAGGCCGACGTCAAGGCGCATCTGACCGAGGAGAACGCCTACCGCGAGGCGATGATGGCCTCGACCCTGCCGCTGCAGGACGAGATGTTCCGCGAGATGCGCGGCCGCATCAAGGAGGACGACAGCTCCGTCCCCGCCAAGGACGGGCCGTGGGAATACTACACCCGCTTCGACGCCGGGGCTCAGCATCCCCTGTGGTGCCGCCGCCCCGTCGGTCAGGTCGAGGGCGAACAGGTCCTGCTGAACGGCCCGGCCGAGGCCGAGGGCAAGGCCTATTGGGAAGCCGGCGATGTCGGAAACAGTCCTGACCACACACTGTTCGCCTATGCCGAGGACAGCCAGGGCTCCGAGGTCCACCGCATCCTCGTCAAGGACCTGGAGACCGGCCAACTGGTCGGCGAGCCGATCGAGTCGGCCAGCGCCAACCTGACCTTCTCGCCCGACAGCCAGTGGATCTTCTGGACCAACCGCGACGACAACGGCCGCCCGGACAAGATCTTCCGCCGCCCGGCGCGAGGCGGCGACATCGCCCTGGTCTACGAGGAGACGGACGACGGCTTCTTCCAGGGTGTGGGCCGCAATGCCGACGATGAATTCGTGGTAATCTCCATCGCCAATCAGGAAACGTCCGAAGCCCGCATCATCCCCGCCGCCGACCCGACCGCCACGCCCGTGGTGGTCGAGCCGCGCCATACCGGCCGCCTGTACGACCTCGACCACTGGGGCGACCGCTGGGTGATCCGAACCAATGCCGATGACGCCATCGACTTCAAGATCGTCGAGGCGCCGACCGCCAGTCCTGGGAAGGGAAGCTGGACCGACCTCGTCGCCCATACCCCCGGCCGCTTCATCGAGAGCCTGGACCTGACCCGCGACCACATCGCGCGCCAAGAACGCGCCGACGCCAACACCAGGATCGTCGTCCGCGACCGCCAGGGCGCCGAGCATGAGATCGCCGTCGACGAACCCGCCTACGCCCTGACCCTGATCGGCGCCTCGGAGTTCGACACGACCCAGAGCCGTTACGCCTACAACTCGCCGTCCACCCCGACCTCGACCTATGACTACGATCTGGCTGCCCGCGAACGGACCCTGCGCAAGGTCCAAGAGGTGCCGTCCGGACACGATCCGGCCGCCTATGTGGTCGAGCGGCTGAACGCCCCGGCGTCGGACGGCGAGCTGGTGCCGGTCACCGTGCTGCGCCATCGCGACACGCCGGTCGATGGGTCCGCGCCGGTGCTGCTCTACGGTTACGGCTCCTATGGCATTCCCATGCCGGCCAGCTTCTCGACCAACCGGCTCAGCCTGGTCGATCGCGGCTGGATCTACGCCATCGCCCACATCCGGGGCGGCTCGGACAAGGGCTGGAACTGGTTCCTGTCGGCCCGCCGCTTTACTAAGAAGAACACGTTCACCGACTTCGTCGCCGCCGCCGAACACCTGATCGACCGCAACTACGCCTCGGCGGGCAAGATCGTCGCCCAGGGCGGCTCAGCGGGAGGTCTGTTGATGGGCGCCGTGACCAACATGCGGCCCGATCTGTGGGGCGGCGTGATCGGCCAGGTGCCCTTCGTCGACGTGATCAACACCATGTCCGACACCTCCCTGCCGCTGACGCCGCCGGAATGGCCCGAGTGGGGCAATCCGATCGAGGACGCCGAGGCTTACGACTACATGATGAGCTACAGCCCGTACGATCAGGTCACCGCTCAGGCCTATCCGCCGATCCTGGCCACCGGCGGCCTGTCCGACCCGCGCGTCACCTACTGGGAGCCGGAGAAGTGGGTCGCGCGCCTCAGGCCCGCCACCACCTCGGGCAAGCCGGTGCTGCTCAAGATCAACATGGAGGCCGGCCACGGCGGCGCCTCGGGCCGCTTCGACTATCTGAAGGAAGTCGCCCACGACTACGTCTTCGCCGTCTGGGCCATCGACGAGGGCTGGACCCGGGTCTGATCGCGGTTAAGGCCGGAACCCACGGTCAAGCCTGACGTTCGTCGCAGCGGGGCCGCCGTGGTCCCGGGAGGACGACCATGCGCGAACCCGACACCGAGACCGTCATCATCCGCGAGCCGACCGACACCGTGGTCGTCGAACGCACCGTGCCCGTCCGCGAGCCTGCCAACCCGGCCGTCTGGTTCCTGATCGGCCTGCTGGTGATCGCCATCCTGATCGGTCTGGCCTGGCTGTTCACGCGCGAGGATGATGTCGCCGACGACGCCCTGATCGCCGCCCAGACCGAGGCCGCCATCGCCTCCTCGACCGCCCAGCAGGCGGTGATCGAGGCCAACGCCGCCCGCGCAGACGCCGCCCTGTCCGACGCCCGCGCCCGCCTCGAGGCCTCCAGCGCCGCCGCCGCCCGCGCGGCCGAGGCTGCCGTCACCCCGCCGCCGCCCGCCGTGGTGGAAGTCCAGGCCCCGCCGCCGGCGGCGGACGCCGGCGGTTCGGCCGTGGTCACGACGACGACGCCTCAGCCCTGAGCCTTTCCGGCCACCGGAGACTTTGATGCCCAGCCCTAGGCCCCTCGCTCTCGCCGCCCTCCTCGCGAGCGGTCTCTTCCTCTCGGCCACGAGCGCAGAGGCTTGCAGCTGCCTCCGGGCCCAGAGCGCCGCCGCGCAGATGGCAGACGCCGAGCTGGTCTTCATCGGTCGGGTCGAACGCACCGCCGCGCCTGGCGTCGACGGCATGACCAAGACCCGCTTCGTGGCCCTGCGCACGCTGAAAGGGGACCACCAGGCCAGCCGCACGATCGAACACCACACCGTCAGCGCCACCTGTGGCGTCACCTACGAGGCGGGCCAGTATGTGATCGTCATCGCCGGCGCGGAGGGCGGACGGTTAAGCACGAGCCTGTGCCAACAGCCCATGTTCGACTGGAGCGATTACCTGAAGGCCGGCGCCGCGCCGCCTCAGCAGACGGCCATGGGGACGCCGCCGATCGGCTGCGCGACCGCCCGCGCCTGACGCTCAGACCGCCGCTGGCCCGTACAGCGCCTTCGCCCGTGCTTCGAAACACCCCATCAGCCGCCCGACCGCGCGGTCGAAATTGGCGTGCAGCATGGCGTCCAGCAGCCGCGTCTTGAAGGCGAAGTCGATCATGAACTCCACCCGGCAACCGGCTGGATGATCGTGGAATTCCCACCGATTCTTCAGGTGTTTGAACCACCACATGCCGCGCTCGGTCATGCTTGACCCAGGTCGAGAACCGCTCCTTCAGAAAGGCGAACCCGACCTGCGCCTCGGCGTCCAGCTTGCTGACATCGCCCTCCTCGCGGGCATTCCACGTCCGCATTGAACTGACCCAAGGCACGAATTCCGGATAGGCGCCGACGTCGGCCACCAGGGCCGCCAACTGCTCCGGCCGGTACGGCAGGACGCGAGTAACACGATGTACGGCCATCCGTCGTCTCAGGCCGCAGAATTGAGCAGCATAAGCGCCAGAACAATCATTGGCAGCAACTGGACCGCCGCCAACATGGCCCCCGCTGCAGCGCCGACCTTCACACGCAGAACGATAGCCGCCACGGCTAGCAGCGCCAGCACCAGCACAGGGGCGTAGTTCAACGCCATATGCATCGGCCCAAACACGGGCGCCGGATGGCCGTCCGGCGTCCCTGCGTGCTCGGGGACATTGGCCCAACTGGCCAGAATCAAGGCTGCAATCAGATTCGCGCCGGCGGCCAGAAGACCCACGACCATCAAGCTGTCCCACGCCAGTCGTCGCGCGCTTGATTGAGAGGCGCGATCAACCCTCACCGCCCGTTCTGAGCCTCTCGCGCCGCCTTCAGCCGGGCGAAGTCGTCGCCGGCGTGGTGCGAACTGCGGGTCAGGGGCGAGGACGACACCATCAGGAACCCTTTGGCGCGAGCGATGGCGGCGTAGGCGTTGAACTCCTCCGGAGTCACGAACCGGTCGATGGCCGCATGTTTGCGCGTCGGCTGCAAATACTGGCCGATGGTGATGAAATCGACGCCGGCCGAGCGCATGTCGTCCATCACCTGCATGACCTCCTCCTTGGTCTCGCCCAGCCCGACCATGATGCCGGACTTGGTGAACTGGTTGGGGTCGCGCTCCTTGACCTGCTGCAGCAGCCGCAGCGAGTGGAAGTAGCGCGCGCCGGGCCGGATCTTCAGATACAGCCGCGGCACGGTTTCCAGGTTGTGGTTGAACACATCGGGGCGCGCCTCGACCACGACTTCCAAGACGGACGGATCGCAACGGATAAAGTCCGGCGTCAGGATCTCGATGGTGGTGCGGGGCGCCTGGCGGCGGATTTCCCGCACCACCTCCGCGAAGTGGGCCGCGCCGCCGTCGGCCACGTCATCGCGGTCCACCGACGTGATGACCACATGATTCAGCCCCAGCTGCGCCACGGCCAGCCCGACCTTGCCCGGCTCTTCCGGGTCCAGCGGCTGCGGCAGGCCCGTCTTGACGTTGCAGAAGGCGCAGGCCCGCGTGCAGGTGTCGCCCATGATCATCAGGGTGGCGTGCTTCTGGCTCCAGCACTCGCCGATGTTGGGACAGGCCGCCTCCTCGCAGACGGTCTTCAGCCCCTTCTCGTGC
>CAXBPJ010000080.1:0-6740 GCA_963977325.1 uncultured Brevundimonas sp.
GAGGGCGACGTGGTCACCACCCCGCCCGGCTGGAAAGAGGCCTATCACCAAATGGTCGAGGCCGGCTGGACCAGCCTGGCCTTCGATCCGAAATACGGCGGCCAAGGTCTGCCGGCCATGATCGCCATGGCGGTCGGACAGTTCACGGCGGCGGCCTCGGCGGCGTTCTCGATGTATCCCGGCCTGACCGCCGGCGCCTTCCACGGCATCGAGGCGGCGGGCTCGGATGAGATCAAGGACAGGTATCTGCCCAGGATGGCGACCGGCGAATGGACCGGCACCATGAACCTGACCGAGCCCCAGTGCGGCACCGACCTGGGGATGGTGCGCACCAAGGCGGTTCCGAACGGCGACGGCAGCTATGCCATCACCGGCCAGAAGATCTGGATCTCAGCGGGCGAGCACGACTTCGCCGACAACATCATCCACACCGTGCTGGCGCGAGTCGAAGGGGCTCAGCCCGGCATCAAGGGCCTCAGCCTGTTCGTGGTGCCCAAGTTCCTGGTCAACGACGACGGCTCTCTGGGCGAGCGGAACGGCGTGTCGTGCGCCGGCCTGGAGCACAAGATGGGCATCCACGGCAACGCCACCTGCGTCATGGCCTATGAGAACGCCACCGGTTGGCTGCTGGGCGAGGAAGGCCGGGGCATGAACAACATGTTCGTGGTCATGAACGAGGCGCGCCTGGGCACCGGCCTGCAAGGCCTGGCCATCGGCGACGCCGCCTATCAGGCCGCCGTGGAGTTCGCGAATGACCGGCTGCAGGGCCGCGCCCTGACCGGGACCAAGAACCCGGACGGCCCGGCCGACCCGATCCTGGTCCATCCAGACGTGCGGCGCATGCTTCTGGAGGCCAAGGCCTTCGTCGAGGGCGGCCGCGCCTTCATCCTGTGGACCGCTCTTCAAGCGGATCTGCAACGCTCGAACGACGAGGCCACGGCCCAGAAAGCCAAGGATTACATGGGCCTGATCACCCCGGTGGTGAAGGCCTATCTGACCGACAAGGGGCTGCACGCGGCGTCGCTGGCGCTGCAGGTCCATGGCGGCTCGGGCTATACCGAACACTTCCCGGCGTCCCAGTATCTGCGCGACGCGCGCATCACCCCGATCTATGAGGGCACCAACGGCATCCAGGCGCTGGACCTGGTGGGGCGCAAGCTCCCGGCCAACGGCGGCCGGGCCATCATGAGCTGGTTCGCCGACATCGACGCCTTCGTGGCGGAGAACTCGGCCGACGAGGCCACCCAGTCCTTCATGGAGGGGCTGACCAAGTCCAAGGGCACGCTGCAGGAGGCCTCGATGTGGCTGATGCAGAACGGCATGCAGAACCCCGACAACGCCGGGGCTGCCTCGACCGACTATCTGCACATCTTCGGCCTGACGGCGCTGGCCTATATGTGGGCCCAGATGGCGGTGGCGTCGCAGGCCGCGATCGAGGCCGGCTCGGACGACCCGTTCCATGCCTCAAAGCTGATGACCGGCCGCTATTTCGTCGAACGCATCCTGCCCGACGCCCGCGCCCACCTGAAGAAGCTCCAGTCCGGCGCCGAGGTGCTCATGCAGATGCCGGCGGAGGCGTTCTAGACCCTTCTCCTCCCCGTGCGCGAAGCGGATGGGGAGGTGGCGGCGCGCAGCGACGACGGAGGGGCGCGACGGCGAAGCCGGCGCTCGCGGAACCAGGCCCCTCCACCACTACGTGGTCCCCCTCCCCATCCAAGGGGATGGGGAGGAGAAAAGAAATGAACGTCCTCCAGTCCCCCGATCCCGACTTCATGCGCGAAGAGGAGATCACCCTCTTCTCCGACAGCGTGGCGCGCTGGATCGACGAGCATGCGCCGCCCGAGAAGATGGCCGAGTGGATCGCCGCCTCTTCGGTGCCGCGCGATCTGTGGAGCCAGGCGGGTCAGGACGGGCTGCTGGGCCTATCCATGCCCGAGGAAGACGGCGGCATGGGCGGGGACTATCGGCATGAGGTGGTGCTGATGCGCCAGTTGGGCTGGAAGGGCGCGGACCACTTCGGCATCTCGCTGCACAACGCCATCGTCGCCCCCTACATCTGGCACTACGGGACCGAGACGCAGAAGGCCCGCTGGCTGCAGGGACTGGTGTCGGGTGAACTGGTCGGCGCCATCGCCATGACTGAGCCGGGCGCCGGTTCTGACCTTCAGGGGATCAAAACGACGGCGAAGAAGGACGGCGACCATTACGTCGTCAACGGCTCCAAGACCTTCATCACCAACGGCCAGCTGGCCAATTTCATCATCGTGGTGGCCAAGACCGACCCGGCCGAGGGCGCCAAGGGCACCAGCCTGATCGTCGTCGAGACCGACGGGGCGGGAGGGTTCGAGCGCGGCCGCAACCTCCACAAGATCGGCATGGAGGCCAACGACACCTCCGAGCTGTTCTTCAACGACGTGCGTGTGCCGGCCGAGAACGTCATCGGCGGCGGAGAGGGCCAGGGCTTCATCCAGCTGATGCAGCAGCTGCCGCAGGAGCGGCTGAACATCGCCGTACAGGGCGTGGCGGCGGCCGAGCGCGGCCTGGAGCACACCCTGGCCTATGTGAAGGAGCGCAAGGCCTTCGGCAAACGGATCCTCGACTTCCAGAACACCCAGTTCAAGCTGGCCGAGGTGAAGACCAAGCTGACCGTCGCCAAGGTCTTCGTCGACCACTGCATCGGCCTGCACCTGCAAGGGAAACTCGACGCCGCAACGGCCTCGATGGCCAAATACTGGGTCACCGATATCCAAGGCGAGACCATCGACGAGATGCTCCAGCTGCACGGCGGCTATGGCTATATGACCGAATATCCGATCGCCCAGCTGTACAAGGACGCCCGCGTCCAACGCATCTATGGCGGCACCAACGAGATCATGAAGCTTTTGATCGCGCGGACGCTGTAGCCAGCCGTCAGGCCTTCTGGTCGAGACTGTCTCCCGTCGACCCCGCTTGGCCGTAACCGCCCTGCCCGCCTGATCCCTTGGCGGCGACCACGACCATGGCGGGGCGCACCACGCGGCCGAACAGTTCGTAGCCCGTCTGGAGCGTCTGGATCACGGCGCCGCCGGGCACGGATGGATGCGGCTGCTCCATCATGGCCTGATGCAAATTGGGGTCGAAGGCCTCGCCTGCCTCGGGCGCCACGCGCTTCAAGCCATTGGCCTCGAAGGCCTGGAGCAGGGACTTCTCGGTCAGCTCCAGTCCGGAGATGAGGCCGGCGGCCTGGGTGTCGGCATCCCCCGCGCTGAGGGTGGGCGCGGCCTGCAGCGCGCGCTGGAGATTGTCAGCCACGCCCAAAAGGTCGCGCGAGAACCGCTGGATGGCGTAGGCGCGGGCGTCGTTCATCTCGCGCTCGGCGCGGCGTTTGACGTTGTCGGCCTCGGCCACGGCGCGCAGGGCTCGGTCCTTCCACTCGTCGCGCTCGGCGGCGACGCGTTCGATGGCGGCGGCGACATCGTCGGAGGACTCGCCTTCATCATGCTCGGCGCTCCAGGCGGCGCCGTCGGCCTCGGCCTTGGCGATGTCCTCGGCCAGTTGGTCGTCGGTCATGTCGTATTCAGGAGCCTTGGGGTCGGTCACGTCATCGATCCAGCATGCGGCCCAGCACCCGGGCGGTATAGTCCACCAACGGAATGACACGGGCGTAGTTCAGTCGGGCGGGTCCGATCACGCCGATGGCGCCCAGAACCCGCTGTTGTCGGCCGCTCATATAGGGCGCCGCAATCACGGCGGAACCCGAAAGCGAAAACAGCCGCGTTTCGGCGCCGATGAAGATCTTCACCCCCTCGGCGGAATCGACCCCGTCGAGAAGGCCGATCAGCTGCTCCTTCTGCTCCAGGTCGTCGAACAGGACGCGGACCCGCTCCAGGTCGGCCAGGGCGTCGCGGTCCTGAAGCAGGTTGGCGCGGCCGCGCACGATCAGGGACCGGTCCCGCTCCGGTCCGCCGGACCAGGCGGCGAGGCCATCCTCGACCAGGCGGGCGGCGGTTTCGTCGAGCGCCGCGCGGGCGGCGTCCAGCTCAACTCGCATCTCACGACGCGCCTCGGCCAGGGACCGGCCCTTGAGCCGGCCGTTCAGAAAGTTCGAGGCTTCCTGCAGCGTCGAGGGGGTCACGCCGGGCGCCAGCGGCATCAGCCGGTTCTCCACCGTGCCGTCGTCGGCGACCAGCACCGCCAGTGCCTGTTCGGTCGACAGGGAGACGAACTCCACATGCTTGACCCCGGCGTCCCGTACCGGCGTCGACACCACCCCCGCCCCGCCGGCCAGCCCTGACAACAGATTGGTGGCCTCGTCGAGTGCGTCCTCGAACCGCATCCCGCCACGGCCGACCAGTCGGGCGTCGATCTGGCGCTTCTCGCCCTCGGTGACGTCGCCTATTTCCAGCAAGCCGTCGACGAACAGCCGCAGTCCCGCGTGGGTGGGGGCTCGTCCGGCCGAGGTGTGCGGCGCCATCAGCAGGCCCGCCAGGGTCAGATCCTGCATGGTGTTGCGGATCGAGGCGGGCGACAGCGAGATACCCGCCCGCGATAGGGTGCGCGACCCGACCGGCTCTCCGGTTTCCAGATAGGTCTCGACGATGCGCCGGAAGATGTCGCGGGCGCGGGCGTCCAGCCCGGTCAGGCCGGCATAGGGCGGAGGCGGAAAGCTCATCGCGCCTCCCAGTCGGCGCGGGTCAGGCGATGCACCAGGCAGTCGTCCTCGTCGTTGAACACGCGCCGACCTTCGGGCCTGAACCCCAGCCGCTGATAGAAGCGGTGGGCGTCAGTGTTGGAGTTCAGCGGGTCTATGATGATGGCGTCCACCGTCGGATCGGCGAAGGCGTCGTTCAGGGCCTGGGTCATCATCGCCGTGCCGATCCCTCCGTTCAGGGCGTCCGGCTCTCCGATCCAGATGTCGATGGCGCGCAGGCCCGGCTCGATCTCGCCCCAGTAGTGCGACGGCTCGGTATGCGGATCGCAGACCTGGAGCACGCCCACCGGCCGACCGTCGGCCTCGGCGATGAAGGTGATGATGCCGCTCGTCTGGTTGGCCAGTTCGTCCCGCCAGTCGATGCCGTCGAAGGCGACCTCCAGGTCCAGTCGGTCGCTGGAGCAGGCGATGACGTGCGGCTGGCGGTCCCACCGCTCGAGCGTGGCCACGTCGGCCAGGGTGGCCGGACGCAGTCGGACATTCGGGGGCGAGGCGGGGGACAGGGCCATCGCTTTAGGATAAGCCGCCCCCGACGCCGTTCCAACCGTTCCCGAGACCGCCATGCGCCCTTCCGACCGCCGCCCCGACCAGCTCCGCCCCGTGACGCTGGAGACCGGCGTCAACCGTTACGCCGAAGGCTCGTGTCTGGTCAGCTTCGGCCACACCCGCGTGCTGGTCACCGCCTCGGTCGAGGAGAATGTCCCTGGATGGATGCGTAACAAGGGACGCGGCTGGGTCACGGCGGAATACGGCATGCTGCCCCGTGCCACCCATACGCGCGGTCGCCGCGAGGCGGCCCAGGGCAAGCAGTCTGGGCGCACCCAGGAGATCCAGCGTCTGATCGGACGGTCGCTCCGCGCCGTGGTCGATCTCCAGGCTCTGGGCGAGCGGCAGGTGGTGCTCGACTGCGATGTCATCCAGGCCGACGGCGGCACCCGCACGGCCGCCATCACCGGCGCCTGGGTGGCCATGGCCTCGGCCCTGGGCTGGCTGAAGGCCGAGGGTGTGCTCAAGACCGATCCGGTCCTGGATCAGGTCGCAGCCATCTCGTGTGGCGTATTCGCCGACACGCCGGTGCTGGACCTCGACTACGAGGAGGACTCCAACGCCGAGGCGGATTCAAACTTCGTCCTGACCGGCTCGGGGACCATCGTGGAAATTCAGGCCACCGGCGAGAAGCGCGGCTTCTCCCGCGCCGAGTTCGACCAGCTGTTCGGCCTGGCCGAGGCCGGCTGCGCCGACCTGTTCGTGCTGCAGCGCAAGGCGGTCGAGGCGGCCATCGCGGCGAGGTGACCAGGAGGCGGGCGCCGCAGACCCGTGCGCTGTCGCCAAACTGTCATCGCTTCGTCGTAAAGGCGCGGGTGAACGGCGGCATGGTCCGCCGGCTTTCCCCAGAGCCGTCCGCGCGACGGCTGCGCCACGGTGATCGATGATCCTTCTGGTCCTGATCCTGCTGATCGGCTTCTCGGCCGGCGCCTACTGGGTCGGCCGTCGCCTGGCGCGTCGGCGCGCGGCCGGAGGACGGTCGCACTCGTCGCTGGGCTATCACGGCGCCTACGCCTTGTTGTGGGCGGCGGTCCCGGCGCTGGTGGTGCTGATCCTGATGGCGGTGTTCACGACCGGCATCCAGTACCAGCTGCTGCTGGCCGATGCGCCGGAGGCCATCCGGGCGCTGGATCCTATGCGTCAGGGAGCCTTCTGGTATGACGTCCTCACCGTCGCCGACGGCGGCTCCCCCCAGCAGATTTGGGCCGGTCCTCAGGCCGAGCTGCTTCAGTCCGAGGCCCAGCGTGCGGCGCGTATCGGCGGCCTCATGACATTGGGCGGCGCCGTGGCCGCGGTGCTGGCGGGGCTGATCGGTCTGGGCCTGGCGCTGCGCCGGGTGGCGCCGCAGTTCCGCGCCCGCAACCGTGTCGAGGGCTGGATCGCCGCCTTCCTTTTCGTCTGCTCGGCGATCGCCATCCTGACGACCCTGGGCATCATCGCCTCGCTGCTGTTCGAATCGCTGCGCTTCTTCCAGTCCGTGTCGCCGCTCGAGTTCCTATTCGGA
>CAXBPJ010000081.1:0-6735 GCA_963977325.1 uncultured Brevundimonas sp.
GTGACTGAAGTCACGCCCGTCTCCTGATGCTCCCGGTCCGGCGCTCTTGGCGGCGCCGTGACCGCGCGATCGCATCGATCACGCTCTGTTACAGGCGGGAGGAAGCACCGCCGACGCACTGTCGTCAACCACGGCACGTTTCGTGCGCGCCGCCGGCCCACAGGCGCGCGCCGTGGCGAATTCCGGTCGCGCATGGCGTCGATAGCGCCTAAGTCGGACGCATGACCGACCTGCCCGATCTGCCGCCCGGCGGCCTCACCTCACCCTCCGTGGGCCGCAACGCCGAGCCGATTCTCAAGGTGCTCGCGCCCCTGGTGCGTCCCGGCGCCGAGGTGCTCGAACTCGCGTCCGGCTCCGGCGAACACGCCGCGATTTTCTCCCGGGTGTTCAAGGACCTGAAATGGCGGCCGAGCGATTCGGACGCGGAGGCTCGGCGCAGCATCGAGGCGTGGCGCGCGAGCCACGGCGGCGACAACCTGCTGCCCGCGCTCGATGTCGACGCCGCCGTACCAACCACCTGGCCACGCCCGCCCATGGACGGCCCCTATGATCTGGTCGTGGCCATCAACCTGATCCACATCAGCCCGTGGGCGGCGACCCAAGGGCTGATGATGGGCACGGCCGTGGTGCTCAAACCCGGCGGCGCCCTGTTTCTCTATGGACCGTACCGCGAGATCGACGTGCCGCTCGCGCCATCCAACGCGACCTTCGACGACGGGCTGAAGGCGCGTGATCCGTCCTGGGGCCTGCGCGACCTCGATCAGGTCAAGGCGATCGCCGCCGACAACGGCCTGACCTTCGAGGCTCGCCATGAGATGCCGGCGAACAATCTGAGCCTGGTGTTCCGCAAGGTCTGACGACCCTTACCCCGATTTAACTCGACCGGGCGTCCCCTCTTCCCGCAGACAGGGAGCGATATCGGGGGTTCGCGTTCGCCATGTCCTTGGCTCTGGCCACACTTCTGTATGAATGGCGTCGCTACATGGCGGCGGTGATGGCGCTCGCTCTGTCCGGCCTGCTGGTGCTGGCCATGACCGGCGTCTTCATCGGCATCGGCAAGGGCTTCACCGCCCAGATCGAGCGCTCCAGCGCCGACATCATCGTCATGCAGCCCGGCGCCAAGACCTTGTTCGGCGGGCCGTCCGGCGTGCCGCGCCGCTATATCCCGCAGGTGTACAACCACCCGGCGGTGGAAGAGGTGCAGCCCTTTGACATGGCCGGCGGCACCTTCCAGTCGGTGCGCGACGTCGATCCGACGATGAGCCAAGCCGACCGCGCCAAGATGGGCGCGCCCAAGCAGAACTTCGTCATGACCCAGATCATCGACACCAATGAGGGTGCGGTGACGATCCCGACCGACTATTCCGAGGAGTTGGTCGACGCCCTGCGCCGGCCCTACACGGTGGCCATCGACGAAACGACCCTGCCCAAGCTGGGCGTCAAGCTGGGCGACAAGGCGCTCTACAACGGCCAGACCGTGACGGTGGCGGCGGTGCTCAGCGGCTATCCCAGCATGATGCAGCCGGCCATCGTCATGTCGCGCGACACCCTGCGCCGCGTGGGCCAGGCGGATGACGGCCCTCGCGTCGGCCCGCTGATGGTCAAGCTGGCCGACGGGTCCCAACCCGAGATCGTCAGCGCCCAGATCAACGCCATGGGCAAGGGTCAGTGGAAGGCCTGGACCCGCGACGAGCTGGCCGAGGCCAACGCCGGCGCGATGTTCGAGGAAGGCATCCTGGTCATCATCATCGGCGGCTGCGTGGTGCTGGGCACCATCATCGGCGTGGCCATCACCTGGCAGACCCTGCGCGGCGCGATCATGGCCAATATCAAGGAATTCGCCTCCCTTCGCGCCTTGGGCGTCAGCATGGGCAGCCTGCGCCGCATCGTGCTTGAACTCAGCTTCTGGGTGGGCTGCGTCGGCGTGGTGGCGGCCATCACCCTGACCTGGCTGATCGGCCTCTTGGCCTCGGCCAACGCGGTGATCATCGCCCTGCCCCCGATCCTCTTGATCATCGTCGGCGGCGGCCTGATCGCCATCGCCATGCTCTCCGGCCTCCTGTCGCTCGGCATCCTGCGCAAGAGCCAGCCCGCGGACCTGCTGCGATGACCGCCCACACCAAGGTTCACGGCGCCCACGGCGATTTCGCCATCGAGGCCAAGGGGCTGGTCAAGCGCTTCAAGAGCGGCCGCGGCTTCGTCGAGGTGCTGAAGGGCGTGGACTTCGACGCCCGCCACGGCGACCTGACCATGGTCATGGGTCCGTCCGGCTCGGGCAAGTCGACCCTGATCGCGGCCCTGTCCGGCCTGCTGCGGCCGGAAAAGGGACAGGTGGACGCCCTGGACGTCGACAATCTGTGGAAGCTGTCGCCCGGCCGGATCGACAAGTTCCGGCTGGACCACTGCGGCTTCATTTTCCAGGGCTTCAACCTGTTCCCCGCCCTGACCGCCCTGCAACAGGTCGAGACGGTGCTGAAGTATCAGGGCCTGTCCAAGGATCGGGCGAAGAAGCGCGCCACTCTGGCGCTGGAGGAGGTGGGCCTTGGGCCGCGCCTGCACCAGAAGCCGTCATCGCTGTCGGGCGGTGAGAAGCAGCGCGTGGCGATCGCCCGCGCCCTGGCCAAGGATCCGCAGATCCTGTTCGCCGACGAGCCGACCTCGGCGCTGGACGGCGAGAACGGTCAGGTGGTGATCCGTCTGCTGCGCCGCGCCGCCTCGGAACACGGCGCCGCCGTCATCTGCGTCACCCATGACCCTCGCCTCGAGGCCTGGGCCGACCGGGTCATCCATATCGAGGACGGCGTGATCGTCAGCGACGAGCGTCGCGTCCCCGATCCCAACGCGGTCCTCGCGTCCCACCACTGATCAGCCGGATAGTCCCATGCCCGCCTTCCTGAAAAACAAGTGGCTCTGGATCGGCCTGATCCTGCTGGTGCTGATCGTCGGCGGCCTCCTGTTCATGCAGCGCTCGGCCCAGGCCCGCCTCGCCGCCGTCGAGAAGGCCGCGGAGACCGAGGTCGAAAGCCCCTACGCCGCCATCGCCAATGGTCGCGTCGATGTCGAAGGCGGCCTGATCCAGGTCGCGGCGCGGCGCGGCGGCGTCGTGCGCGACGTGCTGGTCCAGGAGGGCGACATGGTGGTGGCTGGCCAGATCCTGGCCCGCCAGGAAGACGACGAGCCGCGCCTGGCCCTGTCGCGCGCCCAGGCCGAGGTGGCCCAGGCCGAAAGCCAGATCGCCATGACCGACGTCGAGATCAACACCGCCCAGCGGGAGTTCGAGCGGCTGCAGGGCCTGGTCGACAGCAATTTCATCGCCGCCCAGCGGATCGATCAGGCCCGCGACGCCATCGCCACCGCCCAGGCTCGGCGCCAATCGCAACAGGCGGCCGTGGCGACGGCCCGCGCTCGGCTGCGCGAGGCCGCCTATAATCTTGAGCTGACCGTGATCCGCGCACCGACGGCGGGCCGGATCGTGCGCCGCTACGCCAATCCGGGCGCCGGCGCCTCGACCCTGAACGTCTCGACCATGTTCGATCTGGAGCCGGATACCGAGCGGATCGTCCGCGCCGAGATCGTCGAGGCCGACATCCCCAGCATCTCCGCCGGTCAGGCCGTCGAAATCCAGCCCGAGGGCGATCCGTCCAAGAACTACGTCGGCGCGGTGATGCGCCGCGCCGCCGTCTTCGGGGCCCGGAAGTTGGCCTCCGACGATCCGTCCCAGCGCTCTGACGAGCGCGTGGTCGAGGTGGTGGTCTCGGCGGGCGACGCGCCGCTGCTGATCGGTCAGCGCGTTCTGGTCAAGTTCATGAAGCCCGGCGAGGCCGCCGGTGCGCCGCGCGAGGCCTCGGTCGGCGTGCCGCCCGAACGGGCCATGAAGAAGGTCGGTTGAACCGGGTCAAAGACCCTCGAACCGCCCCGGCCGCTTCTCGATCACCGCGCTGACACCTTCCCGGTGGTCGTCGGTCAGGTGAGCCAGGGCCTGCATGGCGGCCGACAGCTCCAGCATCTGGTCCAGGCTCATGTCCCGTCCCTGACGCAGCAGCGACTTGGCCATCCGCAGGGCCTGGGGCGGCTGGGCGGCCACCTCCCCCGCCTCCGCCAGCGCCTCGGCCATCAGCCGCTCATGGGCCACAACCCGGTTGACCAGCCCCCAGCGCTCGGCCGTCTCGGCGTTGATGCTGCGGCCGGTGAACAACAGCTCCGCCGCCCGGGCATGGCCGACATTGCGCGGCAGCAGCCATGAACCCCCGTCGCCCGGGATCAAGCCCAGCTTGAGAAATGGCACGCCGAAGCTGGCCCGGTCCGAGGCGATCCGGATGTCGGCCAGACCGGCGATGTCGCAGCCCAGCCCCATCGCCGGACCGTTGATCGCTGCGATCACCGGCAGCTCCAGTCCGTACAGGCTGCGCACGATCCGGTGCACGACGCGGCGATACCGCTCGCGGATGTCCGCGCCCGATCCGGCGAACAGGTCGCGACGGTCGCGCATGGCCTTGAGGTCCCCGCCCGCCGAAAAGGCCCTGCCCTCGCCCGTCAGCACCACGCAGCGGATGTCCCGATCAGCGTTGGCGGCATCGCAGGCGGCGGCGAACGCGTCGCCATCGGTGAGGTCCGGCAGGGCATTCAGCCGGTCGGGCCGCACCAGGGTCCAGATCAGGACGCCGCTACGGCGCTCGGTGCGGATCAGATCGGACATACCCGGCTCCAGACGTGCAAAACCCCGGCCTTGGTGAAGACCGGGGCGTCGGACCGCAAGGGCCGTCGGGATCAGAAGGCGGCTCTGGGCGCCCTCAGGCTGTTGGTCAGCCGCTCCAGCGGGCGACGCCGCAGCCGGTTGACCGGCATGTTCCGCACGTTCAGCGCCGTTCCGCCCATCAGGGCGAAATCCATCAGCGCGTCCTGCAGTCTGTGGGTTCGATCGTTCATGAGGTCTCCTTTCGAAAGAACGATGAAGGGAGACGCGAGCCCTTTCGGGCCGATCACTGGGGGCGTGGACCGCCCTCTTCGTCGTTTCGCATCGCGTCGGAGATGGTTTCCAGCTAGGCCGTTTTCAAGATGCCGCCTCGGAAAGCCATCGCCACCCCCTGTATCCAGGTCTGCGTCGTCGACGGCGCCTCGGGCCTTTGCCTGGGCTGTCTGCGCACCTTGCCCGAGATCGCCGAATGGAGCGGCTTCAGCAAGGAGAGGCGGGAGCAAATCATGGCCGACCTCCCGTCCCGACGGGACCGCCTGCCGCCCGAGTTCCGGGGACCGACGCCTCGTCCGCGTTAACCTTCGCCTAGGCACGTCCTTTCATCGGACTCAAACGGCCGACGGGTCATAAACGCTCATCAGCCGCAGAAGCGGCGCGTGCGTGAGTGCTATGGTGCGGATCGACCTGTCATCCCTGGGCCTTGTGGCGGTGGCCACCTCCGCCGCCCTGCTGACCGTCCACGGCTTCGAGGCCATGGCGTCGGATCGCGAGGCCGCCCCGGCCCCGGTCGTGGCCGCCGTCGCCCCTACCGAATCGGCCGCCGGCGGCGTGGCGCGCCTCGACCGCGCGGCCGATGGTCACTATTGGGCCGAGGCCGAGATGGACGGCCGCCGGGTGCGGCTGCTGGTCGACACCGGCGCCAGCATGGTCGCCCTGACCCGCGACGACGCCCTGCGCCTGGGTCACCGGCTGATCGCCTCGGATTTCGATCAGGTGGTGCACACCGCCGGCGGCGAAGCCCGCGCCGCCCGCGTTCGGCTGCGGACCGTTTCCGTCGATGGCGTCGAGGTGGCGGGAGTCGAGGCCCTAGTGGTCGAGCGGGGTCTCAAGACCTCCCTGCTGGGCATGAGCTATCTGGGCCGGTTGTCGAAGATCGAGGCCACGCCCGATCGCCTGACCCTGACGGCCTAGAGCGCCTTCACCACCACCGAGATCGCCGTCAGCGCCAAGAAGACGGCGAAGGCGCGCCGCAGCGTCATTCGATCCAGCCTGTGGGCCAGACGCGCACCATAGGGGGCCACGGCGGCGGTCACCACGCCCATCACCAAGGCGCCTGGCACACTGACGAAGCCAAGGGACAGCGGTGGCCGCCCCTCCACGCCCCAGCCGAAGGCCACGAACCCCAGCGCCGCCGGCAGACCGATGGCCAGGCCGAACCCCGAGGCGGTGGCCACCGCCTGGTGAATGGGTCTGCCGCACAGCGTCATCAGCATGCCGCCCAGGCTGCCGCCCCCAACGCCCATCAGCGCCGACAGCAGGCCGATCAGCGTCCCGAGCACGCCCCGGGCCGGGCCAGCCGGCAGATCGCTTCGGAGCGTCGCCCGTTCGGGCAGCAGGCCCATCTGGGCCGCCACGAGCATCAGGCAGGCGGCGTAGACGATCCCCAGCGCCGCCATGGAGGCGTAACCGGCGATGATCGCCCCGATCAGGCCGCCCAAAGCCACCCAGGGCGTCCACTGGCGCAGCACCGTCTCGTCGACCGCGCCATGCCCACGATGCGCCGCCAGCGACCGGATCGACACCACCACGATCACCGCCAGGGAGGTGCCGACCGCCACATGCAGATTGTGCTCGCCGCCGACGCCCAGCACCGAGAATGCATAGAACAGCGCCGGCACCATCACCGTGCCGCCGCCCACGCCGAACAAACCGGCCACCAGCCCCGCCAGCACCCCAGCCGCCAACAGGGCCGCCACGAGCCCGGCCAGTTCCGGGAGCGGCAGGCTGGTCACGCGGCCTGGTCCGCCCGGCTGTCGCGCTGG
>CAXBPJ010000082.1:0-6700 GCA_963977325.1 uncultured Brevundimonas sp.
CCGTCGGCGCCCGGCATGACGATGTCGGTCAGCAGCAGGTCCCACGGCCCGTCGTCGATGCGGTCGATGGCGTCGTCGCCATTCTCGCAGGCGGTCACCTCGTGGCCGGCGCGCTCCAGCGCCCGGGTCAGGAAGCCGCGCATCGACTCGTCGTCCTCGGCCAGCAGAATACGCGCCATCGAGGGGCCTTTCGTTTCAACACTCCCGTCGAAACGTAGCGCCAGGAGGGTAAAGCGGCCATGAAGGCTCGATGCCGTCTCGCCCGGATTCGCCCGCGCCTGCCCTGGTTATCCACCGCCCAGACGGCGAGGTGGCGCCGTGGGTTTTCGCTTCGCCCCATTCCGGTACGATCCTGCCGCCCGACATGGGAGCGGATTCCGGCCTGGACGAGAACGCCCTGCGCAGCGCGGAAGACGTGGCGATGGATCAGCTGGCCCGGCCGGGCGTGGCCCTGGGCGCGCCGCTGATCGCCTGCGGCGTGTCGCGCGCCTATGTCGACGTCAACCGCGCTCCGGACGACATGGACCCGGAGGTGGTCGCCGGCTTCCACCCGCCGCGCCCCGTCAGCGCCCGCGTCCAGGCGGGCTATGGCGTCATTCCCCGCCTGACCGGCGACGGGCGTCTGATCCGCGCCAGCCGGCTGTCGGCGGCGGAGGCGGCGGGCCGGATCGATCGGGTTCATCAGCCCTACCACGCGGCGCTGGAGGCGCTGATGATCGAGGCCAGGGCGCGACACGGCCGGGCGACCCTGATCGACTGGCACTCCATGCCGCCGGGGCCGGCCGGTGGGCCCGACGTGGTGCTGGGTGACCGCCATGGCAGCAGTTGCGAGGTGGACCTGACCCGACGCACGCGGGCGGCGTTCGAACGGCGCGGCTGGCGGGTGGCCCTGAACCGTCCATATGCCGGGGGCTATGCGACCCGGCTATGGGGCCGGCCGGACGAGGGGTACCACGCTCTGCAGATCGAGATCAGCCGGGGACGCTATCTCGATGCCGCCACAGGACGGCCCGGCCCGGGTTTCAGCGCCGCCCAGTCCGTGATCCGTCAGGTCATCGCGGAGCTGCTCGGCGCCTGACGCGGCTCACCGGTCGTGCTTGTCGCGGCGGCGGCGGCCCATCAGCAGGCCGGATTCCAGACGGCCGCGCATGGCCTGATAATAGGCGGCCAGGAATTCGCGGTCGGTCTCGAAGCCGCGCTCATGGTCGATCTTGGCGGCGATGCGCTGGGCGATGGCGCGCAGGGTGGCGCGGTCGGCGGAGCGCAGGGCCTGTTCCAGCACATGCAGTTCGTGGATGCCGTAGGCGTCCAGCTGAGCCTCGGTGAAGCCGCCCGGCCCGGTGGGGGCCGCCTCCTCGGCCAAGTCACGGGCCAGACGCGGTCGGGGCGCGGTCAGCACCCAGGTGCCGGCCACGATGTCACCGGCGCGCAGCTTGTCGCGGTTGAAAACCGGCAACAGCACGAAGACCAGACACCACAGCACCGCCGCCAGATGGATCCAGCCGTCCACGCCGCGCGCCCCGGCGCCGATCATCACCGTGATCGGCAGGAACAGCTCGAGCTCTCGCAGCGCATTGCGGGTAAACACCGCCTCGGGGCGCAGCCTTCCGCCGTCGCGGCTGGCGACTCTCAGGCCCACGATGCGCTTGCCCGGCGTGGCGGCGCGGGGCGACATCTCGAACAGCAGGAAATAGGCGTTCCGGAACAGGAACATCCCCAGGGTCCAGGTGACGAAGACCAGCTCGCCGGCCGACTCCCCGATGGCGAAGAAGGTCGAAAGGGCGGCGAGGGTCAGCACCACCATAGCGCCGACAATGAGGACCAGGTCGATCAGCAGCGCCCCGAACCGCGCCCCAACCGTGCCGACGCCAAGTCGAAGGGGAACCCCCTCGGGCGTGACCAGCAGGCGTTCTGTCGCCGCGGCGCTCACGGTGTCCTGTTCCCGGCCGTCGGCGACCAACGCGGCGCGTAGAAATACAGGGCCCAGATCAACGCCGTGACGGCCGCCACGGCGTAGCGGGCGCCGTCATGGGTGATCAGCTGGCGTCCGAATCCTTCCAGCAGACCGGCGCAGAACAGCATGATGACAACCCCGACCAGCACCAGACTGCCCTGGCGGCCGGCGGCGGCGGCGGCGTCGAGCCGCGCCATCTTGCCGGGAAAGGCCACGGCCCAGCCGATCCTGAGGCCCGCCGCGCCCGCCAGGATCACGGCGAACAGTTCGGTCACCCCGTGGATGGCCAGCCAGCCGCCGAACTCATAGCCAAGCCCCTTCGACACGAAGACATGGATCATCGCGCCCAGCATCGCGCCGTTGGCCAGCAGCACGATCAGGGTCGGCGCCCCGAAGGCGAAGCCCAGGGCGAAGGCGACCAGGGCGATCTGGGCGTTGTGGGTGAACAGAAAGGCGGCGAAGGCCGACAAGCCGCCGGATCCCTCTTCGTGATAGAGGGTGGCGCGCAGGCTCTCGGCGCTGGCGCTCGGGTCTCGCCCCGAGGCCAGGCCGCCATCGACGAAGGCGTAGAACCAGTCCGCCTCCTGACCCATCAGCCAGGCCGCCATCACGGCGCCGAGGGCTATGGTCGCGAAACTGACCAGGGTCTCGCGCCACAGGCCGCGCACCGCCTGGGGCCAGGACTCTTGAAAGAAGGTCGCCACCTGTTTCGACGGCGAGGTGCGCGCGCCATAGACGAAGAAATAGGCCCGGGCCGACAGGCTCTCGAGATAGGCGATCAGTCCGGCGTCCAGCGCGGTGCCACGCGCCACCGACAGGGAGGACAGGGCGCCGCGATACAGCACCGGCAGATCGAGGATTTCCTGGTCGCTCAGCGTGCGTAGCGACTTCTTCTCCGCCTTGGTGACGATAGCGTCGAGCCGCTTCCACTGCGCTTCGCGCTCACGGCGAAACCTCTGGCTCTTCAGCGGCGGGGCGGCGTCGGTCACAGCAGATCCTTGCGCTTCAGGTCGAGATAGGCGTTGAGCGCCGCCGGACCGACCTGATCGGCGGGGGCCTCGACGACATGGGCGCCCATGCGGCGAAGACGGGTCAGGACCAGGGTCCGCTCGCGCATCAGATCGGTCGCGACCACGGCGCGGGCGACATCGTCGGGCGTCTCGGGCGCATTTCCGGCCATGTCCTCCAGCTCGTCGTCGCGCATCACCACGAACAGGATCAGATGGGTGCGAAGAGCCCGGCCGACGCTCTCCAGCATCAGCTCGGCCGCGGTGGCGTCGGCGAATTCGGTGAAGATGACGATTAAGCTGCGCCGCTTCAGGCTGGCCGACAGGGTGGTGAGGCCGAGCGCGTAGTTGGTCTCTTCGGTCCCATAGTCGATCCGCGCCGCCTGGCGGTGAAGCAGCGGAAAGGCGCCCACCCCGGCCAGCGTGCCAGTCGACAGGCGGGGACGGTCATCGAAGGCGTAGAGACCCGCCCGGTCGCCGCTTCTGAGGCAGACATAGGCCAGGAGCAGCGCCCCGTGCACGGCCCGGTCGATGCGCGGCGCGCCTCCGACCGGCTCGCTCATGACCCGGCCGCTGTCCAGGGCCATGACCACCTGGTGGTTGCGCTCGGTGCGAAACTCCTTGGCCAGCAAATGCCAGTGGCGGGCCGACTGTTTCCAGTCGATGGTGCGGCGATCCATGCCGGCGAGGAAGTCCTGCAGGGCGTGAAACTCGGCGCCTTCGCCGACATCGCGCTGGATCTTGGCCCCGAACTCGGCGTCGCGCGAGAACATGCGCACCGCGTCGTTCTCGATGCGACGAATGTCGGCGCCGACCCCGACCTCGGCCCGGTCGTCGCGGCGCAGCTGGCGCCACATCAGGCCCAGCGGCCCCTTCCACCGGGCCCATCGGGTCGGAAAGGCGATCAGTCCCCGACGCGGCGGGACCAGCAGGAACCGCGCCCGACCGTCGGCGTCGGCGGCGACGCTCGGCTCGATCAGCCCGGCAGATCCCTCGGCGTCCAGCGCCGCCTCCAGCCCACGAAGACGTCCGCGCTCCGTCCTCGCCGTCACCGCCGCCTCGCCCGGGCGACCGACGGCCAGATAGTCGGGGGGCGCGAGGGTCAAGGTCACGCCGCTCGCGGCCGGCGACAAGAGAGCGTCCAGCACGGCGGCGCCGGCCAGGGCGGCCAGCCAGGCGACGCCCACCGTCCACAGATCGGGCGCCAGGACGCCGACCATCAGCGCTGCCGGCGCTCCGGCCAGGGCCCACAGCACCAGTGCGCGGGTCGGATAGACCAGCACCTTCGGGCCGTCGCCGGATCGGGGCCGCCAGAGGGGTCTCACGGATGGCGGCTCATCGCGGGGCGGCGACCTGATGAATCAGGGTCTCGACCACCTGGTCGGGGCGGCGGCCCTCGATCTCGGCGGCGGGAGACAGCACCACCCGGTGGCGCAGCGCCGGCAGGGCCAGGGCCTTCACATCGTCGGGGATGACATAGTCGCGGCCGTCCAGAGCCGCCCGGGCCCGCGCCGCCACGCCCAGCATGGCGCCGGAGCGGGGCGAGGCTCCCGTCATCAGATCGGCGGATTCGCGGGTCGCCCGGATCAGATCGACGATATAGCCGACCACCTCGTCCGACAGCCGGATGGCCGCGACGGCGTCCACGGCGGCCTCCAGGGTGGCGCCGTCGGCGACCGTCTCAACCCCCAATGTTCTGGGGTCCGGCATGCCGACCCGCGATCCGTGCTCGCGCACCACCTTGAGCTCGTCCTCGCGCGAGGGATAGGGCAGCACGTGCTTGAACAGGAACCGGTCCAGCTGGGCCTCGGGTAGCGGATAGACGCCCTGCTGCTCGATCGGGTTCTGGGTGGCGATCACGGTGAACCGTTTGGGCAGGGCGTGGGTCTCGCCGTCGATGGTCACCGACCGCTCCTGCATCGCCTCAAGCAGCGCCGCCTGGGTCTTGGGCGGGGTGCGGTTGATCTCGTCGGCCAGCAGCACGTCGCAGAAGATCGGTCCGCGCGTCAGGCTGAAGCTTGAGGTCTGGAAGTTGAAGATGTTGGATCCCAATATGTCGCCCGGCATCAGGTCCGGCGTGAACTGGATGCGGCCGAACTGGACCCCGAGCGCCGCAGAGAAGCTCTGGGCCAAAAGGGTCTTGGCCACCCCCGGCGGTCCCTCCAGCAGCACATGACCGCCGGCGAACAAGGCGGTCAGCATCAGATCGACCGACGCGGTTTGGCCAATGACGGCCTTGCCGATCTCGGCGCGGAAACGATCGGCCAGGGCACCGAGCTCTTGTGGGGTCATCTGGGGCGTCCCTTGGTCATCGAAGTCTTCCAGTCATTCAGGGCGCGGGCGAGCGCCATCAGGTCCTTGGGCGTCCGCGCCGTCAGGGCGCGGTCGTTGAGCGCGGTCCAGCGCTCGGGGCTGCCCCCCGCTTCCGCGAGGCGATCCAAGAGCGCCGTCTGCCGCGTCTCGTCGCCGTCGGCCGGCGCGGCCACGGCCTTGAGAGCGGCGGCGCGGGTCAGGCGCGCATAGGGACCGGCCAGCCGGTGCTCCTTGCCGGCCAGGGCGATCAGGGCGGCGGTGTTGTCGGCCAGCGCTCGCTTGCCCAGCGGCACGGCCCGCTCGGCATGGCGGTGCGGCCCGAACCGGACGAGTGCGCCCCAGCCGACCAGCAGGAAGGCGGCGAAAAGGCACAGGCTGAACCCCAGCAGGGGCGGCTCCAGCATCAGTCGCAACAGACTGCGCGGCCGGCTGAAACCCGCCGCCGTCAGGTCGAAGATCAGGGAGGCGTCGCCCGCCAGATAGTCCAGCATGGCCACAGCCGCCTCGGCCCGGCCCAGGTCGGCCATGCCCTGAGTATTCAGCAGGTCCGGCTCCGCCAGCACATAGGCCCCGGTCTCCTCGTGGGTCACCACCAGCGCCCGCCCGGCCTGGTCAAGCACAACCGGCCGCCAGCCCTCGCCCGACAGGGTGCGCAGACCCTCGATGGGCGTGCCGACCCGACCCAGCACGTTGTCCCGGCCATCGGTCAGCACCGGCCGGCTTTCGCCCTCGACCTCGGCGATGCGCAGGGCGTCCGCGGCCGCCACCACGACCAGCGGCTGATCGTCTCCCGAGGGCGCATCCGCAACGGGCGTCTCGCCGTCGTCGGGCCTGGGCGCCATCCGCAGCGCGTCGGGCAGCACCGCGCTCGACACCGCCGGCGGCAGCCGCCCGGCCGCGCGCACCCAGCCTGGCCTCACCGGGTCAGGCGCCGTGTTCCATTTTGGAAGGACATAGAGAATCGCCCGGTCGCTCTCGGCCAAGTCCTCCAGCGGCTCGCGGCTGACACCCGCGACGGGCGTCACGATGGTCAGGCTTTCGACCGCCACCTCGCCCGGGCCGCGCACCAGCAGGGGGTTTCGGCCCGTCGCCTCCAGCAGCCTCACCAGCCCGGCGTAGCCCACGGCCGATTTCGACAGGGCGTGAGCCTGGCCGTCGTCGCCGTCCCCGAGGTCAGGCGCATAGGCGCTGAGCACCCCCATGGCCGACAGGGCGAAGACCGCGACCAGCACCAGTCCGACGACCACGCCAGGCCTAAAGGGGCCCGACCGCGCGCTCGCGCCGTTCCCGGCCGCAGCATCGACGCTCATCCGGCCCAGGTTCCGGGCAGGGCGAAGGCCTCATAGTCGCGGCGGCAGGCGGCGAAGTCGTCAGCGTCCACCGGTCGGCCGCCAAACAGGCTGGCCTCGACCGCCTGAGCCATACG